>JAEXGM010000042.1 GCA_023450835.1 Bacillota bacterium
AACAGGATGTATTAGTGCCTACCGACTGGGATGCCACCAGAGCGGAAATCCATGATTTTATTTATGGCAGCGACGAGACTGCAAGCGATGGCACTGTAAATAATACAACAGCAGCCACTACAGAGCCAGCAGCGGGTCAATAAAATATTTTGATATAAATACCCTTATCTATTATAAAACAGGTTCTTTGTCAATAGTTGGGGTGGGATTCTTTGAATCCTGCTCCATTACTATATTTAGAGCCATTTTTATGTCTGCTTCTATAATTCCTGTTTTTGGGCATGCCAAATAAACCTCTGTGATTTTTGCGTCGTCCAGTTCCTATCAGATAGAGCAATGAATGATTCTTGTCCGGAAACGGTTAAAGTTTCGGACTCCAAAAGATATTCTCTTTAGTACCTTGATTTTATTATTATAGCCTTCGGTTGGACCATTGGTATATTTATATTTGAAAGCATTTAGTATTCCTTCGGACCAGTTCCTGTATGTTCTGGCACAGCTTTCGAATTCAGGGATTCCTGATTTTTCGGCTGCTTTGACCCACTCCCAGAAAGCGGTCCGCTGGTAGGAGTATTTCTCATTCTGGCAGATATCATAGAACCATTCTTTCAGATGATGAGCCTGCCGTAGATCATCATTGTAAAGTAACATCAAATCGCAGGCTTTCTTCTTTTCTTCCTTTAGTTTATTATAACGGGTTAATATCAATTTCCTGCTCCGTTTGTAATACTTCCTTAGATTGGCGGGCATAGTTTTCTGCAACCTTTTCCTGACGTTTTCAATCGCCCATGTCACGTATCTTATGAAATGATATTTATCTATGATTATAGTCGCATTCGGGAAGTATGCTTTTGCCAGGTCTACATAAGGTTCCCACATATCGCAGACAAAAAACTTCACACGGTGACGCTCCGCCCGGTTTGTTTGCCGGAAGTAAGAGCTTAAATGGCTCTGGGTCCTGTCTGGCAGAATATCCAGAATACAGTGTTTTCTGGCATCGGTAAGAATACATTGGTATTTACCGGCATCCGTATCCCCCTTAAACTCATCAATGGAGATACACTCCGCAAGAGAGGGTGCAGGGTAACAAACGGTGTCCAAAAGCCGGGTAACAGTACTTGCCGATACATTAGTGGTTTCTGCCAGCGATTTGATACTTACGAGATTCCTTAGAAGATCAATGATTTTAAAAGACAGACGTAAGGTACGGCGTTGATAAGAAGGAAGGAAATGATATTTTTCCGAAAACCTTTTACCACATTTGCATACATAACGCCTTTTCTTAAGAACCAGGTAGGTATGTTTCATCTGGAAAGGGAGATCTTTAATCTCCTGATAGCGATAATCATGAATTCGTTTGGTTTGAGTCCCGCAATGAGGGCATGTTTGCATGGAAGGATTGGTTTCAATAAATATCCTTACATAAGAATCAGCATGAACAATCTTTCGAATAAAAACGTCTTCTAAATTCAGAAGATTTTTGGTACAATTAGAGTGCATCTATATGAAACCTCCTTTTAAAATGTGTGTTTTGGACGACGTTCATTCTATAAGAGGTTTTGTATAGATGTATTTTAATATAAACTAAAAAATGTTGGAAGTATGTTTTTGACACACCCCAACATTTATTATAGAACCATAAAACAGTGTATACTGTAATTATAACAGGTAAGGGTTTTTTATGATTAACCCAAAATTGAGTTGACAGAAATAGAAAGAAGTAGTAATATACGGATAGATATTTAGACAATTATCTAAATATCTATCCGTATGAAAGGAGAATATAACAGGATGCTTCAAATCGTACATTTTAGTAAAAGCTATGAGGGGAAAAAGGCGGTGGATGACCTTTCCCTGGAAGTGAATTCCGGTGATATATATGGATTTATCGGTCACAATGGAGCCGGTAAAACAACTACATTAAAAGCAATTTCAGGAATTCTGGATTTTGAAGAAGGGGATATTATAATTGACGGAACTTCTATCAGAAAGGACGCCCTGACCTGCAAGAAAAAAATGGCATACATTCCGGATAACCCGGATATTTATGAGCATTTGACAGGGATGGAATTCTTAAGGTTTATCGGAGATATTTATGAAGTCCCCAAAGAAGAAAGGGCTTTAAGAATAGAAAGATATGCAGATGAACTTGAGATAAGAGCCGCTCTTATGGACTCTATCGGCAGTTATTCTCATGGTATGAAGCAGAAGCTGGTGCTTATGTCCGCTTTTCTTCATAAACCCAAACTGCTGCTTTTGGATGAGCCATTTGTCGGCCTTGACCCGAAAGCTTCCCATACTCTTAAGACTCTGATGAAAGAAATGTGCAGTGAAGGAAGTGCCATATTCTTTTCCACTCATGTATTAGAAGTAGCAGAAAAGCTGTGTAATAAAATCGCAGTTATAAAAGGCGGTAAGTTAATTGAGTCCGGAGAAACGGATGCTGTGAAAGGAAATCAGAGCCTTGAGGATGTATTTTTGGAATTAGTAAAGGAATAAGAAAAGAGCGGCCTTACAGCCAAAATGTTCGTTAGTGTGAAAATTAAATCGAAGATTTTATATTCGCGAAAGGGGTTAACATGAGAGAATGGACGATGTTAGTACGTTTATTAAAAGTCCAGTTTCCAACGGTATTTGACTTGCCCTTTCGAAAGAAAGGGAAGAGAAAGCTGTTAGGAAGCGGCATTTCAAAGATACTTCTTTTGGCCTTTACATTGTTTCTGTGCTTTATCTCCTTTATGTACAGCTATGGTATAGGCAATGTATTAAAAAGTATCGGAAAAGTTGAGATGTTAACAGAGCTGGCAGTGGCAATTGCTTCTGTTGCCATATTTTTTACTACAATATATAAGGTCAGAGGAGTTTTGTTCGGGTTTAAGGATTTTGATTTTCTGCTGTCACTGCCTTTGAAGTTCAGCACGGTTGTAACAGGCAGATTGCTGCTTTTATATCTTATCAATCTTCCGGCAGCGTTAATTATTATGATACCGGCAGGAATCTCCTACAGCCTTTTGACAGGATGGGATATCACAGCTTTATTACTTAATATTATCGGGACATTTATGCTGCCATTGGTGCCTGTGACTTTAGCTTCCATTATAGGAGTTTTAGCTGCATTTTTAGCTTCCAGATTTCGAAGCAGCAAGATAATCAGTATTATTTTTATATTTGTTATTTTGCTTGCCTTTATGGTAATTCCCTATATGGGAGGCGCAAATAGCTTAAATTCCCTGACAAAGATATATCCACTGGCGATTCTTTACAGAAAGGCCGTATGGGGAAAAGAGATTGCGGCAATAGTGCTCTATATTTTAATATCAGTCATAAGTCTTGGTATATTCCTGGAGCTGATTGCCAGACGGTTTGTGGCGCTTAATACTGCCCTGAATCGAAAAAATGTAAGAAAAAGAGTTGGAACATTAAGAATTCAGACCGGTTCAGCCTTTCTTGCCTTATATACCAAGGAGCTTAAAAGATATTTCTCATCGGTGAATTATGTGGTCAATACCGGGTTCGGCATGGCCCTTTTGACGGTCTTTAGTATAGCGCTGCTGTTTTTGCCGCCCGATGTTTTACAGAAGTTTCTTAAGATACCGGATGCAGCAGGGATGATCAGACAGTTTTTACCGGAGTTTATGGCATTCTGTGTGGCGACTACCTGCATCAGCGCCAGCTCCGTCTCTTTGGAGGGAAAGAATCTTTGGATTATAAAGTCACTGCCGGTATCCTATAATATGATATTTGGCAGTAAGATTGCCGTTAACCTTGTAATGAGCCTGCCATTGACCGTGATAGATTCTTTATTACTGGCAGTACGTTTTGACCTGAAACTTATGGATACATTAAGCCTTTTAATAGTCGGCATCAGTATGGGTATCTATATATCCGTAGGCGGTCTGTTTTTTAATCTGCTTCTGCCAAAACTTGATTGGAGTTCGGAAATTACAGTTGTCAAGCAGAGCATGGCGGTACTTGCCACTATGTTTACCGGTATTGCGGCAGCAATGTTTCCGGCGGTTATCAGAGCTTTACTGCCTGCTCTTAGCGGGGCAACGGCTCAGTTTATCAGTGCTGTAATTCTCATAGCAATAAGCGGGATTTTTTATCTTAGTATTGTTAAAACAGGAAGAAAGCAGCTCTTAAACTTACAGTAAGGAGGTTATGTTGAAAAAACAAAATACAGTTTTTTCAACTACGGATTCAGGAATATCAAATCAAAGATTTGACATTCACGAAAGGGGTTATGATGAACGATGTATTCAAAGCTTTATCCGATTCCACCAGGCGCAAAATTTTAGAATTGTTATCGAAGAAAGATATGAACGCAGGTGAAATCGCAGATTATTTTAATATCAGCAAACCCTCCATAAGTCATCATTTATCCATTCTAAAGAATGCGGACTTAATCAATGATGAACGGAAAGGGCAAAATATCCTATATACTTTAAACACAACGGTATTCCAGGATGTGGTCCGGTGGTTTTTTGATATTACAAAGAGTGATGAGGGAATGGAAGAAAAAGATAACACGCACCAGAAGGGGCAAGGAGAGAATCAGGATGAGTAAAAAAGCAGGTATTATATTGTGGGTGGCTGTTATTATTTCATATATTGGTATTTTAGCGGTTTATAAAAAGCTTCCCCAGACGGTTCCAATACATTGGGATAGTAATTTTGAAATCAATGGCTATGCTGACAAAAAGTATATGTTTTTGATTGGAGCAATGCCGGCGATATTTTATGGGCTGTTTTATATTTTAAAATATATAGATCCAAGAAAGAGAAATTATGATCCAAAGACCTATAGCATTATCAGCGGGGCAGTAGTTATACTATGCATATTTTTCACTTGGGTAACGGTAGTGACCGCATTAAAGGTAAATCTTAATATGAAACTGCTTATGCCGGTAGGAATGGGAATTCTCTTTATGATAATCGGCAATTACCTTCCCAAAATAAAAAATAATTATTTTGTAGGAATAAAGAATCCCTGGGCTTTATCCGATGACAATGTATGGCGTAAGACTCATAAAGCAGGCGGATATATTTTTATGGTAGCCGGAATTTTAATGATTCCTACCGGGATTATAAACGAAAGGCTTTACAGTAATTTTGTATTTGGACTTTTATTGGCAGGTATAATTGCAGTAAACGGGTATTCGTATCTCCTCTATAGGAAAGAGCATAGATAACAATCGATAAAAAAGCGGCTGTTGAAAAATGAAGTTCTGCGAAGTACGGCCTGTCACACACACCGATTGACCGACAACTGATATGATTTGTATGCTAAAATCGTACATAAAAATGTTCGCTTAAAACATACAAATCATATCAGCTGCCTGCCAAACAGTGTGCTATGGCGGGTTATATTCGCAGAACTTTATTTTACGCAGTCCTTTTTTTATTTTATTTAATAGTAAGATTCTCCAACCATTGTTCACATTGCTGAATGGATTGAAGCATTGCCTCTGTGCCGGGAGCACCTTTGGTGTTACGTTTTTCAACACAGGTCTTTAAGGAGATGGCATCATAGATATCAGCTTCAAATACAGGCGAGACTGTTTTAAATTCTTCCAGAGTCAAGTCGTCCAGAGCAGCGCCTTTTGAAAGGCAAAGGATTACCAGCTGTCCGATTATACCGTGGGCATCCCGGAAAGGCACTCCGTGATTTACCAGATAGTCCGCAGCATCGGTAGCATTGGTGAAGCCTCCTTTGGCACTGGCCTCCATTTTTTCTTTCCGGAAGGTGGTTGCGGCAAGCATATCCGTAAAGAGTTTAAGACAGCCTTTAACCGTATCAATGGCATCAAAGGTCAACTCTTTATCCTCCTGCATGTCCTTGTTATAAGCAAGGGGCAGGCCTTTCATGGTAGTAAGAAGTGAAACCAAAGAACCATATACACGTCCTGTCTTTCCCCTGATTAACTCTGCAATATCAGGGTTCTTCTTCTGAGGCATGATACTGCTGCCGGTGGAATAGGCATCATCCAATTCTACGAATTGATATTCATTGGTATTCCAGATAATAATCTCTTCACAAAAGCGGCTTAAATGCATCATGATAATGGAAAAGGCACTTAAGCTCTCCAGAAGGTAATCCCTGTCGGAGACGGAATCCATGCTGTTGCCCGTAGCTCCGTAAAAGGAAAGGAGACTTGCCGTATACTCTCTGTCAAGAGGATAAGTAGTGCCGGCCAAAGCTCCTGCTCCAAGAGGCGAATAGTTCAGCCTTTCAAAAGCATCTCCCAGTCTTTCGTAATCTCTCTTAAACATTTCAAAATAGGCACCTAAATGGTGGGAAAGTGTGACCGGCTGAGCTTTCTGCAGATGGGTAAAGCCCGGCATATAGGTATCAAGGTGCTCTTTCATAAGTTTTAATAAAAGGGCTTCCAGGCCTTTTAGCAGTTCCATAACACTTAACAATTCTTTTCTTGTATAGAGTTTCATATCAAGAGCAACCTGATCATTACGGCTTCTGCCGGTGTGAAGCTTTTTACCGGTGTCACCGGTCCTCTCTATTAGAATGGATTCCACAAAGCTGTGAATGTCTTCCTTCGTTTCATCGAGTATTAAGGTTCCCTCTGTCAGTTCCGTTTTAATATGGTTTAATTCTTTTATTAACAGGCTGGATTCTTCCTTTTCTATAATTCCCTGTTTGGCAAGCATGGTTACGTGAGCAATGCTGCCTTCAATGTCTTCCTGGTAGAACTTACTGTCAAAGGATAGGGAGGCATTGAAATTATGGACTAATTCATTGGTTTCTTTCGTAAAACGTCCGCCCCAAAGCTTCATTTGATTACCTCATTCTTTCGTTTATTATGGATTCAATAATTAAATTAACTAATTATACAATAATATTTATAATTATACAATAATAAGATGATAAATTTATTCCTGAAAAGGAGAGAAATGAAGGTTAGAATTCAGGGCTGCTGCAAAAAAAGCCTTGCGGAGCGTGAGGCAGGTCATATTCCGCAAGGCTTTTTTGCAACAGCCCATAGTGTTTGTACTTATATTAAAGTTGATATAATTTCGTGTATTTATCGGTCAGGTAGGACACATAATAATCTGCATTCAAGTCTTCCTGCATCATATCATTTAATAGTTCAGAAGTGTTCTTTGTAGCGCCGTATTTATGAATATGCTCTTTCAGGAACTCTACCACAGGAGCAAGGTTTCCTTGTTTTAAATAATCTTCTACAGGAAGTTCCTTTTCCATAAAATAATAGATCTGTGCTGCGATTGCACTTCCCAAAGCATAGGAAGGGAAGTATCCGAAGTTACCGCAGGACCAGTGAATATCCTGCAGGATACCTTCGGCGTCATTTGAAGGCTCAATTCCCAGATATTCTTTATATTTTTGGTTCCATATGGCAGGAAGGTCCTTTACTTCTGCATTTCCTTCAAAAATCATCTTTTCGATTTCATAACGGATTATAATATGAAGAGAATAGGACAGTTCATCTGCTTCCGTACGGATGAGGCTTAATTCTGACTTATTGATTCCGGCTACAAACTGCTCCAGGGAGATATCACTTAATTGTTCCGGAAAATATTCCACTAATTTAGGATACACAGGAACCCAGAAGGCTTTGCTTCTTCCTAACATGTTTTCGAAGAAGCGTGACTGGGACTCATGAATTCCCATGGAACTGCCCCCGCCTACCGGTGTAAGGGTAATGGCATCATCAATATTCATTTCATAGATACCATGTCCGCTTTCATGTATGACAGAGAAGATGGAGCTTTCCAGGTTATCAGGATAAAGATGAGTAGTTATTCTTACATCTTTATTATGAAGGTTTGTGGTAAAGGGATGGGCACTTTCAGCCAGAACACCTTTGGTATAATTAAACCCAACATAAGAACTGATGAATTTGGCAAAAGCCATCTGCCTGTCTTTATCAAAAATCTGATAATTATAGGACTTGTCAATCAAATCTTTTTTATCGGTAACCTGCTTTAATAATGGCACAAGGGAAGCTTTTACTTCATTGAAGAAGATGTCCAGTTTTTCCATAGAAAAACCTTCTTCATAATCATCTAAAAGAATGTCATAGAGCTTTTTATCGTCCTTTTTACGGTAACCTGCAAATTTCTTTTGATAATCTATAATTTCTGCCAGAGTGGGAGCAAATTCTTCAAAGGATTTATTTTGCTTTGCCTTTGCCCAAACTCCCGGTGCCTTTGCAATTAATTCGTTGTATGCCCGGTACTCCGCAGGAGGAATGGTCTCCATCTGATCATAGGATTTCTTCATGTTCTTTACAATTGCTTTCTGGTTGAAGTCTAAGTCAGCATTTTCAGCACCTGCAAGTACGTTAAGCAGCTCCTTTACCTCATCGTTAATCATAGCTTTAAAATATTCACCGGATATAACACCAATAGCCTTAGCGGTATTTTCTGAGGCAGCCTCCGGTGCCAGAGTTTCGTTATCCCATTCAAATAAGGTTAAGGCCTGGCGGAAAGATATTATTTTTTCAATATATTCACATAATTTCTCGTAGGTTTTATTCATAGATTCTCCTTTTTTATTATTTTTTTCCAGTATAACACAAGCGGCCTTTCCGTAGCAACTTCAAAAGTACACGAAATGACGCATTAAAATATAGGATTCCTCAGAAAATATAGAATATACAAAGGTTTTCGCGGCGCTATGAATACCTGCAAAGGGATTGTCTATAATATATAGCGTAGAAAAGTTGAAATTAATATAGAAACTATAAATGTATCGACAGGCAAGAAGGAGAAACCAGAATGAAGAAGCATTTTGAGATTGAAAAGGTTACCGGAAGAGAAATTTTAGATTCCAGAGGCAATCCCACAGTGGAAGTAGAAGTTTTATTGGCGGACGGAAGTATTGGAAGGGCGGCAGTTCCCTCCGGAGCGTCTACAGGAGCATTCGAAGCAGTGGAATTAAGAGATAACGACAAGAAAAGATACCTTGGTAACGGCGTAAGAAAAGCAGTGGAAAACGTAAATAAGATCATTGCAAAGGAAATAACAGGACTTAACGCACTGAATCAGGTAGAAGTTGATAAAAAGATGATTGAGGCGGATGGAACAGATAATAAAGGAAAGTTGGGAGCCAATGCAATCCTCGGGGCTTCCCTTGCAACAGCAAAAGCTGCTGCGGAAGCTTTACATTTACCTCTGTATCAGTATATCGGAGGAGTCAATGCGAAAGTTCTGCCCGTGCCTATGATGAATATTATCAATGGCGGCAAACATGCCGATTCCAGTCTTAATATCCAGGAATTTATGATTATGCCAATAGGCGCCAAATGCTTTAGCGAAGGGCTGGAATGGAGTACAACAGTATTTCATACCCTGAAGAAACTGTTAAAGAAAGAAGGATACGTCACAGCCGTTGGTGATGAAGGTGGATTTGCACCCAAATTTAAAAGCGATGAAGAAGCCCTTAACTATATTGTAAAAGCAGTGGGAGAAGCAGGATTTGAGCCAGGCAAGGATTTTGGCATTGCTATGGATGTAGCTTCCACCGAGATGTTTGAGGAAGCAAAGAAAGCCGGCAGAGAAGGAGAGTACCTGTTCTGGAAGGCAGGGGAATATAAGAGTGTGGATGACATGATTGCCTATATGGAAGACTTGTGCACCAGATATCCGGTCATGTCCATTGAAGATGGTCTGGCGGAAGAAGATTTTATAGGATGGGAAAAGCTTACCAAGAGACTGGGCAGCAGGATTCAATTAGTAGGAGATGACTTATTTGTAACCAATACGAAGAGAATCAAGAAAGGAATCGACCTTGGAGTATCCAACTCCGTTCTGATTAAGTTTAATCAGATCGGTACCCTGACAGAAACCCTGGAAGCAATTGAAATGTCAAAAAACAATAAGTGGACAGCTATTGTATCTCACAGATCAGGGGAGACGGAAGATGTTACTCTGGCTGATATCGCAGTTGCGACCAATGCAGGACAGATAAAAACCGGTGCACCTTCCAGAAGTGACCGTGTGGCAAAATATAACAGACTGTTAAGAATTGAAGAGCAGTTAGGGGATGCGGCCGTATATCCGGGAAAAAATTGCTTTCAGGTAAAACCGGAAAAATAATGAGCGGAATTTATAAAGATTAAATATGCAAAAAATTAAAGGGTACTCGTAAGAGTACCCTTTAGAAATTTATTGTTTCAGAGGAACTATAGTGGATTCTAATGTATTACAGCGGAACCCCTTAATAACATTGCCGCTTATCAGTTTATGGCTGTCTTTAGGGCATAAATCCACATCCATAGTATAGTTAAGATAGTCATAGATTGTACAGGCACCCTGCATACTGTCATTATAGGGTGCTAAATCCCTTTTTTTGCGAAGTTCGTATGCGTCCATAAGATCATCCCTTTTCTCTTTTGATATTTTGTATTATTGTATTCGCTCTCTTTTTGAAGCTTAGAAATTAAAGGTTTATTTATTGGTTTCCTATAATATTATTATACTGAATTTTTATAATTTATCAATTGCTAAATCATTAAAATATTAAGAATAAATATTTATTATATGTATTAAATATTCAGAAACCCAGTGCTTTAGCGGTTTGAAGCGATAATGGAAAAAACTTCAATACATTAATGTATTATGTTTTGCTTGACAAATCAATTGAATTATACTATTCTAACTACGTTGATATATACCTTTTATTATTACTGTATATATTTTTGAAAATAACATACATATAAGAAGATTGAGTCTGCACAATGGCGTGTATACATGTATTTTACATGGTAGAAGTGCGGCTTTTTTTATTATAATTGTAAAAATACAGGACATAATATTCTTACAGGTGTGATATATCATCGAGTAAACAAATTTGTAGAAGGTAGGTCATTTTGTATGGGTAGATACATACTTAAAAGAGTGGGTGCAGCAGTGGTAACTATTTTTATTGTTGCAACGATCACATTTTTCCTGATGAACTTGGTGCCAGGCGGTCCATTTGTTGCAGAAAAATCAATTAGTAAGCAGGCTCAGGCTGCTCTAAATGAGAAATTCGGTTTGGATAAACCGCTGATAATTCAATATAAAAATTACCTGGTAAATGCTGTTCACGGTGATTTCGGTCTGAGTTTAAAACAGCGCGGACGTACTGTTACAGGTATTATTTCGAGTAAATTCCCGGTTTCCGCAAGACTTGGCGGATTATCGGTTCTTGTTGCCATCCTGGTTGGTATTCCCTTAGGATGTTTGGCAGCTATTAATAGAGGAAAGTGGCTTGATAACTTTATTATAGTCATTGCTACCTGCGGTATAGCGGTGCCGAGTTTTGTAATTTGTACGGTGGGCATGTATATCTTTGGTGTACATTTAAAACTGCTCCCTACATTTGGCTTGAATACACCCGCTCATTATATATTGCCTGTTTTTGCCCTTGCTTTTTATCCTACGGCATATATTACAAGACTTATGCGTTCTTCCATGCTGGATGTTATCGGACAGGATTATATCCGTACCTCCAAAGCAAAAGGTGTATCCCAGTTTTTATCACTTTTTAAGCATGCCCTGCGTAATGCGGTATTGCCGGTAGTAACCTATGTTGGTCCTCTTTTAGCTTATACCCTGACAGGTAGTTTTATTGTTGAAAAGATATTTGTTATTCCGGGTCTTGGCGGCCAGTTTGTAAGTTCTATTACAAACCGTGATTATACCGTTATTATGGGAACCACTATATGTCTTGCAACATTAGTCATCGTAATGAATACGATCGTGGATATTCTTTATAAGATAATTGATCCACGTATTCAGCTGAATTAGGAGGAGTTTGAAATGAAGAATAAGAACATACTTAGTTTTCAGTTGAATGTGGATGATTTTCTGCCTGCGACTGATGAGGAAAAGCAAAGCCTTGTGCTCATGCGCCCCGGTGTAAGCTTTTGGAAAGATGCACTGCGCCGTTTATATAAAAACAAAGTAGCTATGGTAAGTCTTGCCGTAATTATATTTATTATGATTTTTTCCTTTGTTATTCCAAGTGTTTATCCATATAAATATGACCAGCAGATTCAAGGGTCTGAATATCTTAAGCCCATGACTTTTTCCAAACAGGAAATTTCTCTGAAGGATGCCGGCCAAAAGGTATTCCCACATATTTTAGGAACGGATAATCTTGGACGTGATTATGCAGTTCGTGTAATGATGGGAAGCCGTATTTCACTGCTTGTAGGTTTGATTGCATCAGCCCTTATCTTAATTATCGGTTCCACCTTCGGATCCGTAGCCGGTTTCTTTGGCGGCTGGGTCGATATGATTATGATGCGTCTTGCGGATATCGTCTATACAATACCGGATATCCTTTTAATTGTATTAATATCCTTTGCTATTAGAACGCCTATGGAGAATCTTGCTATGAAGCCGGGATTTCACTGGATTCAGGTAATTGGTGTTAACTTAATCAGTATTTTCCTGGTATTTGCTCTTCTTTACTGGGTAGGTATGGCCAGAATTGTACGAAGCCAGGTCCTTACCTTAAAACAGAGTGAATATGTAACCGCTGCCAGAGCATTAGGCGCTTCCAGCGGCCGTATCATCAGAAAACACTTACTTACCAATTGTATTGGTACTTTAATTGTTACTACAACCTTACAGATTCCCTCCTCCATTTTTACGGAAAGCTTCTTAAGCTTCCTTGGATTAGGTGTAGCCATTCCCTTACCTTCTTTGGGCTCTTTGGCAAGTGACGCTGTTAACGGATTGAATTCCTATCCGTATTTGTTGCTGGCACCTGCAATTGTAATCAGTCTTATCATTCTCAGCTTTAACCTGTTAGGTGATGGTCTGAGAGATGCATTTGATCCAAAAATGAAGAGTTAAGTGAAATGAGGACAATAATATGAGTGAATATTTAGTAGATATACAAAATGAACGACTCTCCTTTTTTACACCTGCAGGTGAAGTAAAATCCTTAAATGATGTTTCATTTAAAGTTGCAGAAGGAGAAGTATTAGGTATAGTAGGCGAAAGTGGTTCCGGTAAATCCGTAACTGCATACAGCCTTATGGGCCTGACAGCACATCCCGGCAGAATAATCGGCGGTGATTTGCATTTTAACGGTCATCACATTAATAAGATGACTGAGCGTGAGATGCGTAAGATAAGAGGAAATGAAGTATCTATTATCTTTCAGGACCCTATGACAAGTCTTAACCCCGTATTTACCATCGGCAATCAGATTATGGAAGCAATTCTTCTGCATACCGATAAGAATAAAAAACAAGCCCATGACCGTGCCAAGGAACTTTTGTCACTGGTTGGAATCAATGAACCGGAGAAGCGTTTGAAGCAATATCCTCACGAACTTTCCGGTGGTATGCGCCAGCGTGTTATGATCGCTATGGCACTTGCCTGTGAGCCCAAGCTCCTGATTGCAGATGAACCTACAACAGCCTTGGATGTTACTATTCAGGCACAGATTCTGGAGCTTATGACAGAATTAAAACAGAAATTAGGTATGGCAATTATCCTGATTACACATGATCTGGGAGTAGTAGCCGGTATGTGTGACCGTATTGCCGTAATGTATGCCGGTAAAGTAGTAGAGACCGGAACTACTGACGATATATTTTACCATCCGTCCCATGAGTATACAAAAGGCTTACTCCTCAGTGTTCCCAACCTGAATGATACGGAGCACAAGAAGCTGGTTCCCATTGAAGGTCAGCCGGTGGATATGCTTAATCCGCCAGCAGGATGTCCTTTTGCACCCCGCTGCAATTCCTGTATGAAAATTTGTCTGCGTACAATGCCAGAGTATACTGATTTGGGCAATGATCATCACAGTGCATGCTGGCTGCTAGATAAGGCTAAATTTGAAGGGAAGGTGCAAGAGTAATGGAAAATAAAAAGCTAATTGAGGTAGAGCACCTTAAACAGTATTTTCCCGTCCATGGCAAAGGATATTTTGATAAAAGATATGTAAAAGCAGTTGATGATGTTTCATTCTTTGTAAATAAAGGTGAGACGCTTGGTTTGGTAGGTGAGTCAGGCTGCGGTAAGACAACAACCGGACGTACGCTGCTTCGTCTCCATGAACCCACAGAGGGTAAAATAATTTATGACGGAAAAGATATTACCCATGTTAATATGTTGCCATATAGAAGAAAAATGCAGATCGTTTTCCAGGATCCATACGCCAGTCTGGACCCTCGTATGACAGTAGGCGATATTGTAGGTGAAGCTATCGATATACATAAATTAGCTTCTAATCCGAAAGAACGCCGTGACCGCATTGTAGAATTATTAAGTCTGGTAGGACTTAATACGGAACATGCTAATCGTTATCCTCACGAATTCTCCGGCGGACAGCGTCAGCGTGTCGGAATTGCCCGTGCACTGGCAGTTAATCCGGAATTCATCGTATGTGATGAACCGATTTCAGCTCTGGATGTATCCATTCAGGCACAGGTAGTAAACATGTTTGAAGAACTTCAGCAGAATATGGGGCTTACTTACCTTTTCATCTCCCATAATCTGAGTGTTGTTAAGCATATATCTAACCGTATCGGTGTTATGTACCTCGGTAAAATGGTGGAATTGGCTGACAGCAAGGAGCTTACTTTCCACAGTGTTCATCCTTACACCAGAAGTTTGATTTCTGCTATTCCCGTTGCTGACCCTGTAACTACCAGGGAGAGTAACCGTATTGTTTTAAAAGGCGATGTACCAAGCCCGGTATATCCTCCTTCAGGATGCCGTTTCCGTACCCGCTGTCCTTATGCGGATGAACGTTGTGCGGCAGAAGAACCGGCATGGAAAGAAGTTTCTCCGAACCATTATGCTGCTTGTCATCACCTTGATAGAGTGCTGTAAATTATTAAAAGGTATAATCGGCTTAAATTTATACCTGTGAAATCCTCGCACTCCCCGCGTATCAGCAATAATTAATATGCATCCAATCCCACCATTTTTATGATGGATTGAATATAAAATTAAAAAATAAGGAGGAAATTTATGAAAAGAAGACTTTCAGTTCTTTTAGCTCTTATCATGATGACCACATTAGTTTTAGGTGCTTGCGGTAAGGCTAACGACAACAGCAACAGCGGTAGCAGTAATGGAAATACTAATACCAACACAAATAACAGCGGTTCCACCGACACAGGCAATGCCAGCACAGGTAAAGAAAAACAACTGGTTGCTGAAATCGGTCCTAACCCTGAGACCATTGATCCTGCATTAAACAGTGCGGTTGATGGTGGTAACATGATTCTTTTTTCTTTTGACTGTTTATTAAACGTTGACAAAGACAACAAAATTATTCCCGGCGCTGCTGAAAGCTATAAAGTAAGCGATGACGGTCTTACATGGACTTTCACTTTAAGAAAAGACTTAAAGTGGTCTGACGGTTCCGCTTTAACAGCAAAGGATTTCGTTTACAGCTGGAAACGTGTTGCTGATCCTAATACTGCAGCACCTTATGCTGAGACTGTTCTTGGTATGGTAAAAGGTTTTGCTGAGGCAGCCGGCGGAAATCTGGATGCTTTAGGTGTAGCTGCTCCTGATGATACAACTTTCGTAGTAACACTTGCTAATCCTTGTGTATATTTCGATAAGTTAGCTGCATTCGCAACTCTTGCTCCTGTAAATCAGGCAACCATCGAAAAGAACGGTGATGCATGGGCAACTACTCCGGAAGGCTATGTCTGCAATGGACCTTTCTATATTAAAGAATGGGTACCCAGCTCCTACATCCTTTTTGCTAAGAACCCTAACTACCGTGACAAAGATTCCATTAAACTTGATTCCATCAAGTTACTTTTAATGGAAGATGCTAACGCAGCTTACGGTGCTTACCAGAATGGTGAAGCTATGATGATTAAAGACGTTCCTACAGCTGAAATTCCTTCCCTTAGCGGAAATGCTGAATTCCATGTTGATCCTGACTTAGGAACCTACTATCTTGACCTTAACACCACATTACCTCAGTTCTCTGATTCCAGAGTACGTGAAGCTTTAAGCCTTGCAATCGACAGAAAATATGTTGCTGAAACTTTAATGCAGGGTACTTATACACCAGCTACAAACTTCATCGGAACCGGTGTTGTTGACTGGGATGGCAGTGCATTCATGGCTAATGCAAACGGCGGCCAGCCTTATATCAACGTAGATGATTTCGCAGGCAACCTTGCAAAGGCAAAACAGCTTTTAGCAGATGCCGGATATCCTGACGGAAAAGGTTTCCCTACAATTGAATACTCTATCAACGATGCAGGTTACCACAAAGTTGTTGCTCAGTACTTACAGCAGGCTTGGAAAGAACTTGGCATTACAGTTAATGTAAACGTTGTTGAATGGGCATCTTTCACACCTATGCGTCGTGCCGGTGACTATCAGGCAAGCCGTGATGGTTGGTTATTCGATTACAATGACGCTTCTAATATGCTTGATCTTATGGTAAGCACAAACGGTAACAACAATGCAAAATACAGCAATCCTGACTATGATAAATTAATGGCTAAGGCAGCAGCTGAAAAAGATGCTAAGACACGTTCTGGTTATCTGCACCAGGCAGAAGATCTTGTGATGAAAGATGCAGCGATTATCCCGGTTGCATACTATAATGACTTCTATCTGCAGAGTTCCAAGATCACAGGATCATGGCATTCACCTTATGGATACTGGTACTTCCAGTATGCTGATATCACAGAATAATCATTACGATAATAATATAGCCCGGAATTTGCGGTCATGCAAATTCCGGGCTTATTTTTATTTCTTTTTGCTGGTCTTTTGAAGTTCTACAACTACAATCGGAAGGAAGGATAATACCAGTACGATGGACCACTGGGCAGGTGTTAGAGGTACTACTTTAAAAATACTTGCCAGGGGCTTAACGGATATAACGATAACTTGTAAAAAGGAGCATACAAGGAAGGAAAGAACCAGTTTTATATTACTAAAAAGACCAATTTTAGTGAGAGAGTGTTCACTTCTCATGTTAAAGGAATGGAACAGCTGAGAGAGGCTTAATACTGCAAAGGCCATGGTCCTTCCCACATAGGGGGTTGAAAGAGCGGCCAGTTCCACTGTCCTGGAATCTCTGATAACATCACCCGGAAGAGCGGCACTGTCAAAGAAACGGATGCCTATGATAAAAGCCAGGAGGGCAAGAGAACCAATTAAAATACCCTCTGTAATGATCTTAAATGTCAGTCCGTCTGCAAACATGCCTTTGTCCGGAGGTATGGGCTTCTTCTTCATAATATCCTTATCCGGCGGGTCCACACCCAGAGAAATAGCAGGGAGGGAATCGGTCACCAGGTTTACCCAAAGAAGCTGAACTGCCAGCAAAGGGGAGGGGAGTCCAAACAGAATCGCCACAAATATAGTCAGTATTTCTCCTATATTGCAGGAAAGCAGGAAATGAACAGCTTTTTTTATGTTATCATAGATACCGCGGCCTTCCTTTACCGCAGCTACAATCGTGGCAAAATTGTCGTCCGTAAGTATCATATCCGCGGCGTTCTTTGCAACATCCGTACCTGAGATTCCCATAGCGCAGCCAATATCGGCGGCTTTTAAAGCAGGAGCGTCATTGACGCCGTCTCCGGTCATGGCAACTACTTCACCTCTTGCCTGCAAGGCTTTTACGATTCGGACTTTGTGTTCCGGTGAAACTCTGGCAAATACTCTGTAATTCTTAATCTGTTCTATCAGATCCTCCTGACTTATCTGAGAAAGTTCCGCACCGGTCATAGCCTGGGAAGAAGAGGAACTTGTATATCTGGCAGGAGATTTTAAGTCTACTTCTGCGATTCTAAGACTTGAATAGGAGACCTCGGAATTATCCTTTGTTAGTATTCCAAGCTCTTTTGCTATGGCACAGGCTGTTGAAACATGGTCTCCGGTTATCATGACCGGAGTGATACCGGCCATCTGGCAGGTAAGGACAGCATCTTTTACTTCCGGCCTTGGCGGATCGATCATTCCGATAAGCCCTGCCATTGTTAAGCCCTGTTCCGCGTCATTGATTCCGTCTTTCAGAGTCTTATTTTTAAGCCTTGAAATATAGGAGCTTTCAGCAGGATAATCTTTGTATGCGACTGCGATAACACGCAAGGCTTTGGCGGTCATACTTTCATTTAGGCGGGTAAGCTGTTCCCGCAATACATGGGTGATAGGTGTTTCTTTGCCGCCGCGGTAGGCATTGGTGCATTCCGAGAGCAATATATCAAAAGCACCCTTTGTAATCTGCCTGTAGCCTCCGTTGGGAAGCTTATGTATTGTTGTCATCTGCTTACGTCCTGAATCAAAGGGAATTTCATAAATTCTTGGGATTTGCAAATCCAGCTGGGATTTGTTTAGTCCTATCTGAAAGGCTGCCAGCACCAGTGCATTTTCTGTAGGTTCACCGGTAGCCGATACCTTCTGGTGCTTATTCTTACCGCTTATTTGTAAGATAGCGTCATTACACAAACTGGAAAGTGTCAGAAGGAATTTTCCGGTGTTTCCTTCCGGTTCTTCCTTACCCTTGCAGGAGCAGATTTCCGTTACCGTCATTTTGTTCTGAGTAAGGGTACCGGTTTTATCAGAACAGATTACGGTAGCACTGCCGAGAGTCTCAACAGCAGGAAGCTTTCGGATAACTGCATTTTTCTTGGCCATTCTCTGTACGCCAAGAGAGAGCATAATGGTCACAATGGCGGGGAGCCCTTCCGGAATAGCAGCTACGGCAAGGCTTACGGAAGTCATAAACATTTCAAATATAGGCCGGTTTTTTAAGATGCCTACCAGGAAAATGATGACGCATATAATAAGTGCGGCAATACCAAGGGCCTTACCGGTGGCAGCTAATCGTTTCTGAAGAGGAGTCATGGGAGTCTCATCATCCATAATCATTCGGGCAATATGACCGACTTCCGTGTGCATTCCTGTTGCAGTAACCATTGCCGTACCTCTGCCGTAAGTTACTATACCGGTGGCAGAGACCATATTGATACGTTCTGCCGGCAGGATATCTTCCTTTAATACCGCCTCCGCATCCTTTTCTATAGGGTGGGATTCACCGGTGAGGGAAGCTTCATCAATCTTTAAATTAACAGATGTCAGAAGTCTGGCATCGGCAGGTACAAAATGACCGGTTTCCAGATAGATGATATCCCCCGGGACCAATTCCTTTGCATCAATACTCTCAAGGAGATTATCCCGCATAACCAGGGCGGCGGGTGCGGACATTTTTTGCAGCGCTTCCAATGATTTTTCTGCTTTGCTCTCCTGCAGGACGCCGAGGACAGCGTTTAGTGTAATGATTGATAATATGATTGCAGGTTCGACTAAATCCAATTCACCATGTAAAAAGGATACAAAAAAGGAAACCAGAGCAGCGAAGATCAGGGTTAATATCATAAAATCCTTGAATTGGCTTATAAACCGCAGGAATAATGGCGTCTTTTTCTTGGCTTCCAGCAGGTTCAACCCATATTTTTTCTGCCGTTTTGCCGCTTCCTTTTTTGATAATCCTGTAAGTGCAGAGTCTAATTCCCGCAGGGCTTCCTCCTTCGTAATATTATGCCAACTGGTCATGTATCACACCTATTGCATATCCCGTTTCTTCTAGGGGATTTTGCTCCTTTCATCTTTCTTAATACTAGCTCCCACTAGTGTCAAATTAATTATATGATGAGCTCTTCCTTTTTATTTCAATACAAGGCAAACGCGTGAAATCAAAATATATAGGTGCGCAGATGACCGGAGGATTGTCGTTGGACTTTATATCGAGAGGTTCTTTATGACACTTAAGCGGCAGAAAACGTAACTAGGAAAACCAGCGCCATGTTTGAGCGTAGCGAGTTTGGTGCTGGTTTGACTGTTAGTTGCGTTTTTTTGCGCTTTTGTGGAATAAAGGTTCTTGAGCAATAAAGTCCAACGACAATCCTCCGGTCATCGTCCATTCCCATAAACTTGCTTTCCCCGTTTTTGTTGATTTCATCACAATGACTATTAACATATATCTCAAACAATGGTATAATTTAGAACGTGTTTGTTTAGGATAGATAAATATCCAGATTTTACAGGAAAGGAAAATATTTTATGGGAAATCTCGGAACATTCTTTAAACCATACAGAAAACTTCTCATAATAGGACCTGCCTTTAAATTGATGGAGGCAATACTGGAGCTCTTTCTGCCTTTTTTTATGTCCAAGGTCATAGATATAGGAATAAAGAACGGGGACAGGGCTTATGTCTATAAAATGGGATTAATTATGCTTTTAACAGCCATAGTAGGGGTGGTATGCGCCTTAATATGTCAGTACAGTGCTTCTTTAGTATCCCAGGGAGTAGGTACGGATATCAGAAATACGCTCTTTAAGCATATGGGAACTTTGTCCGGAAAGGAACAGGACAAGTTTGGGGTCAGCTCCTTAGTCAACCGCATTACCAACGATGTGAATCAGGTACAGCTTGCGGTAGCTATGTTCATAAGGCTTGTAATTCGGGCTCCCTTTCTTTGTATTGGGGGACTTATTATGTCTTTTTGGCTGGATGTGAAGCTATCCCTTATCTTACTGATTGTTCTTCCGGTATTTGTTGCCGTGTTATTCCATACCATGAGAAAGTCTATTCCCCTATATGGGAAGGTTCAAAAAAAGCTGGATGAAATTTCGTTAAGCTTAAGAGAGAGCCTTAGCGGAGTAAGGGTTATCCGTGCCTTTGCCAGAACTGATAAAGAGGCGGAGAAGTTTATTAAGATTAATAGTGATTATGCAGAAAATGCTGTAAAAGTCGGAAGAATTTCAGCCATGCTAAATCCATTGACGACCCTTATCTTAAATATAGCAATTGCCGCCATTCTTTGGGTCGGAGCGCTGCGTGTAAATAATGGAGTCATGGAAACCGGTGAAGTAATTGCTATTGTGGGTTATGTTACACAAATATTGGCGGCACTGATTGTAATATCCAACCTTGTAGTTATCTTTACAAAAGCTTATGCCAGCGCAGGAAGAATCAATGAAGTACTGGGCACCGGCACCAGTATAACAAACCCTGAAGACGGTATTAAAAGAGGCGCAGCATATGACCTTAAAGTACCTGCAGGTACAAAGGTACCTGCGGTAGAATTTGACGGGGTCTGTTTTTCCTATAAAGAAGAGTCTGACAATGATAAGGACAGCGGCAGTGCCTATCATTACGAAAATACAAAAGAGACCGGCAATTATGCTTTGAATAATATATCTTTTCGGGTGATGAAAGGAGATACCTTTGGTATTATCGGAGGTACAGGTTCCGGGAAATCTTCTGTAGTGAATATGATTCCAAGGTTCTATGACATTCTATCCGGTTCCGTCAGGGTCTTTGGGAAAGATGTGAAGGAATATGATCTTACTGACCTAAGGGAAATTATCGGTATGGTACCTCAAAAGTCGGTCCTTGTGACCGGCACCATTGCAGAAAATCTAAGATGGGGAAAAGAAGAAGCTGACCTGGAAGAGTTAAAAGAAGCTGCCTCTATTGCACAGGCGGAGGAATTTATAAAGTCCCTGCCGGAAGGCTACGATACCCCTATCAGAAGGGGAGGAGTAAACGTATCCGGCGGTCAGAGACAGCGATTGGCTATCGCCAGGGCTTTGGTGAGAAAGCCCCAAATACTGATATTGGATGACAGCTTTAATGCCCTTGATTATGCGACGGATGCGGCCTTAAGAAGAGCCTTGAAGGAGCAGACAAAAGGGATGACAGTATTTCTGATTTCTCAAAGGGCCAGTACTCTTAGGAACTGCGACCAGATAATGGTTTTAAATGAGGGTGAGATAGCAGGCATTGGAACACATGATGAATTGCTTGAAAACTGTGAGATCTATGCAGAGATTTGCCGCTCCCAGGAAGCTTCGGGAAATAATGAGGAAGCAGGTGGCAGCAGTGGAAAGTAATACAGCAAAGACCATAAACATAAAAAAACAATCAACCGGAAAAAGAATATGGGAGTATGTCGGCAAAAATAAAAAGCTGCTCCTCATAGCCTTTCTTTTTTCCGTACTTGGCAATACAATGTCAGTCTTTACCCCTCTGCTTTTGGGAAAAGCCATTGATGCGATTACGGAAGAGGGCAGAGTTGATTTCAGGACATTGAGAAATATTCTTCTCGTGATGCTGCTGCTCTATGTTGCAAGCAGCCTGTTTCAATGGCTTATGTCGGTGTTTAGCAACAGGGCGGCCAACTATACCGTACGGGAACTTAGAAAAGATGCCTTCCGGAAGCTGAACAGATTACCTGTTTCCTATTTTGACAGACATTCTCACGGAGATGTCATCAGCAGGCTTACCAATGATATGGATGCGGTATCTGACGGTCTGTTTCAGGGTATCACACAGATTATGTCTTCTGTGGTTATCATTGGCGGAAGTTTTATATTTATGATGACCATAAGCCCCCTGATAACTTTAGGGGTAATCATAGTAACACCTTTATGCTTCTTTTTAGCCTCATTTATTGCAAAGCATTCCAAGCTGATGTTTCGCATGCAGTCAAGTTTAACGGGAGAACTGAATGGGTATGCGGAAGAGATGATTGAGAACCAGAAACTTGTGATGTCCTTTGGCCAGGAGGAAAAGACGGCAGCACATTTTAAAGAGCAGAATCAGAAGCTTTATCATGCCGGCCAGAAAGCCCAATGGTATTCCTCCCTTACCAATCCTACCACAAGACTTATCAATAATATAGCTTATGTACTGGTTACGGTAATGGGTGCTTTGCTTTGCCTGGCAGGAAGATTATCTGTCGGAAATATTGCCAGCTTTTTAACCTACTCCAATCTGTTTGCCAAACCTATTAATGAAATTACGGCAGTTACCACACAGATTCAGTCGGCTTTTGCATCGGCGGAAAGAATCTTTGCTCTTTTGGAGGAAGAGGAAGAAACAACTGCTTTAGAGCCCTATGAAGAACTGAGAAACTGCCAGGGCAATGTGGAATTTAGAGAGGTAGCCTTTGCCTATAAAAAACAGGTTCCTTTAATAGAGCACTTTAACTTAAGGGTCAAGAAGGGAAGTATGGTAGCAATTGTAGGCCCTACCGGCTCCGGGAAAACTACCCTGGTAAATTTGCTGATGAGATTCTATGAGCTGGATAGCGGGCATATATTCATTGATGGGAAGGACATCCTCCATATCAGGAAAGATGAACTTCGGCAAAGCATCGGAATGGTGCTCCAGGAGAGCTGGCTAATCAGGGGAACTGTTGCGGAGAATATCGCCTATGGCAAAGACGGAGCTGACAGAGAAAAGGTAATAGAGGCTGCGAAAGCAGTGAAAGCCCATGGCTTCATTATGAGACTTCCAAATGGCTATGACACGATAATTGAAGAAGATGGCAGGAATCTTTCCCAGGGACAGAAACAGCTCTTAACCATAGCAAGGGTATTAATTATGGACCCGCCTATGCTGATATTGGATGAAGCGACCAGCAGTATTGATACCAGAACGGAAATAAAGATACAGGAAGCTTTCTTAAAGATGATGGAAGGGAGGACCAGTTTTGTCATTGCGCACAGGCTTTCTACCATCAGGGAAGCAGACACCATCCTGGTATTGGAGAAGGGAAATATTGTGGAACAGGGGAACCACAAAGAACTGCTGGCTAAAAAAGGCTTCTACTATAGGCTATACCATTCCCAATTTACATCTTAATAGTTTTGAAACAGTTTTGCCATAAGATTAACACAAAAAATGCTTATGGTTACAGTACTGAAAAATAAGACAAAATATGGATATTACTAAGCTGTAAGGAGTAATCAATGACACATTCAAAACAAACAATACGAAAGATTATTATCTTAAGCATTGCAGCACTGATGATAAGTTTTTTTTCTCCGATTAAAACAGAAGCAAATGATAACAAGACATATTATATTAAAGTGAACAAGCAGCAGAATTGTGTTACGATCTACGAAAAGGACAAGAAAGGAAATTATACGGTACCGGTAAAAGCCATGGTGTGTTCCGTAGGTGCAGATACCCCATTGGGTGTTTTTAAAACACCGGCCAAATACCGTTGGAAACTGTTAATGGGGGATGTGTGGGGGCAATATTCTACCAGAATCGTACGAGGCATACTATTCCATTCCGTATGGTATTACAAGATGGATGCTTCTACTTTATCCTCTACCCAGTATAATAAGCTTGGTACTACGGCATCCCATGGTTGTGTAAGGCTGACAGTGGAGGATGCCAAATGGATTTATGACAACTGTCCTCTTGGTACCACGGTAGAGATATACAATGGGAAGGACCCGGGGCCACTTGGCAAGCCGGCAGCAATCAAGCTTACCGCCGGTTCAGGCTGGGATCCCACGGACCCGGATACAAAGAATCCCTACTCAAAAAAAGTTCCCGTTATAAATATTGCTGAAAAGAAGACCGTAGCATGGGGAGCAAAAGTTGATTTATACGCCGGTGTTAAGGCTGTATCTACCACAGGAGTCGATATTTCGGGAAATATTAAGGCAGAAGGAAAAGTAGACAGTTTTACGGCGGGTAACTATAAGGTAACATATACGGTAAGTGATGCACTGGGGAAAAAGACAAGTAAAACGGTTCTTTATACGGTAAGTCCCTGTAAAGTGGCACCTGTAATTAAGGGAGTGGCAGACAGTGTAATCGGAAAAGATACGATTATTGACAAAGCCTATGCCTTAAAAGGAGTGTCAGCATATCTTTCTACAAAGAAACTGGCCAGTAAAGACATTAAGGTAACGATTAATAAGACCAGTGACAGTGAGTATACCATTAATTATAGCATTAAAGCGGAAAATAATAAGACGGGAAAAGCAGCTGCATCAGTTTATGTAGATTCCACTCCTCCGATTTTAGACGGGATGGCCTTTAAGAATATTACCAAGGAACAGCTGGCAGCCGGTAAGACAGCAATCCTTAAATTGGCAAAGGAAGGAATAACCGTAGGAGATGATTACTCCGAATTAACACCGTCTGATGTGAAGATTACGGTTGAACCCAAGGAGGATTATGCTTATCTGGTTCATTATGAGGTGGCAGATAAAGCAGGGAATATTACAAAAGAAACTGTACAGTATACGTATTTTGACAGTATACGTATTGAAGGAATCACCAATCGTGTTGATATTCCTTCAGATACGGCCATGGATGATGTGACGGCATTAACCGGTATTCAAGCTTATAACAGCGATGATACCGAATACACAGGGCCTATAGCAGTAAGTATATGGACCGGTGATAATAAGACCTATGAGATAACCTATACTATAACAGAGACGGATGGTAAGCAGATATCGGTAACCTGTTATTTTGCACTGAATGCTGAAAGTACGGAACAACCGGATATCAGCGGGCAGACTGCCGGGAATTAAGAAGAGATATATAAATAAAAAGTAAAAGGGCTGTTTTGAATCGCCTCTGTCAAGCAGACAGGGAACGATTCAAAACAGCCCTTAACTATTCTTATTTCATGGATTTTGACATTTTCCTAATCATCTCGACCTTTTGCTTATCGGCAGCGGACATATCCTTTGTCAGGATATCCACCAGTAAATCATTTTCTTCTTTTGTAAAGGTCAGATTCATCGACTTTAGTTTAGCATTTGCCTTTACCAGAAGGGGCAGAGCCTTATCAGGTGATTTTCCTTCTGCTTCATTTGCAAGTTCCATAAGAATCGTAAGTTTTCTGGCATCAATATTCTTCATTGCAGGGTGATTCATCCAAGAGAAATTATTCATAACTACCTCCATATTTTAATGATTATTGCTGCATCATGTTAAGCATCATGGACATGTTATCAAAAGTACTTTTTTGTTCCGGACTCAGCATGGTAGAGAGAATATCCATCATATTGGAGTTAAATCCCAGTCCGCTTCCGCCTCCGGTGTTTTCAGCACCTTGACTCTGTTCCTCTTTTGTTCCTGTGTCATCTGACGAAGAGGACATCATGCTTGATAAAGTCGAATAGGTATCAAACATATTTTTCATTCGCAGGAAATTTAGTACATTATCTATAAGCTGGCGTTCTCTGGCATAACAAACAGTACGGACACTGTTTAACAGGGCTTCTATGTCAATATTTTGTCTATTCAGGCTAAAGGTAGATACATGTTCCTGACTTCTGACTGAGCGGAGAGAATCCATAAGTTCGGAAGTTTTGATAAGTAAGCTGGCAGATTCCTGCGTACTGCTGTCAAGATGCGGGAGAGCAGCCTTCATGATATCAACCATATGTTTAAAGCCATCTCCAGAAGGCGGCTCCTCAGAACTATTGGGGATTTCGGATGTGTTAGAACCGGTGTCTTGTTTCTCAGTCTCCGAGTACTCATAATAGCTGGAGCCGGGAGTCTCATATTCAGTACTGCCTGGATTCTCATCAAAAGAGTAGTCAGAACTGCCTAAGTCCTCCGCGCTATAGCTGTATCCGTAGTCACTGGTTATCGTGGCACCATAGGGGTATCCATAGGAATATCCATTGTTAAAATTTCCGGTACCAAAATTTCCGCTGTTATTTTCCGCATTCCCGTCAGGCGGGGGAGGAGAAGACCCGGTTGTATCTGGAGTGTTATTTATGTTTGCTTCCGTATTCTCCTTGTCAAAGGGGCTTGGAAAACCATAACTGTCCATGGCTGCGACCTTTCTGCTTCATCATTATACTATATTCAGGGAAGGGAAAAATATAACCTATAGGAGTGACAAGCCGTCAGAAAAAGACGGAACTGACGTATGCAAAATGCTTACAACAGTCCCGCCTGATAGAATTTACATCATACGAATTAGATTGGATATGTCAAATGAGATTCATCTATAACGTAAAGAATCTCGCGCAGATATTTATCTGCCAGATATTTTGCCATTGACAGGTTCATATCCAGGTAATTGCCGCAGTTAATAGCGGCTGCACCGGGCACTTCGCCGGTAAAATCCCGGATGAATTCATAAAGTTCAATGATGAGAGGAACAATATCACTTGATTTGTAATCACCGGCCAGTATCAGATAGAATCCGGTACGGCAGCCCATTGGTCCGAAATAGATTGTTTTGTCGGCAAAGTCAGGATGGTTTCTTAAAAAAGTAGCACCAAGATGCTCAATGGTGTGAACTTCGGCAGTGTTCATAACCGGCTCAAAGTTCGGTCTTGTCATACGAAGGTCAAAGGTAGTAAGGGTTTCGGCACCTGCCTTATCCTTTCTTGACACATAAATGCCTGGCAGCAGTTGTAAATGGTCTACGGTAAAGCTTGCAATCTGTTCCATAATATCTCCTTTCGTGGATATCGAATCTTTGATTTGATTATAGCACACAAGTAAAGATGATGGAAGTTGTGTTTTCCGGGGTTGAAAAGATTCTTAAACTTGTTTATAATTCTAGTATCTGAATAAATGTTTAAAAATTTGGAATCTAAATATATAAATTAAAGAATTTGGCGATTACCTGCTAAAGATTAATACCGGGAGGACATTATGTGGGACAGCATTATATTTGATTTAGACGGAACCTTATGGGACGCGACGGATGGAGCGGCCGCAGTTTGGAAGGAGGAAGCAAAGAAATACCCTGAGATGAAAGATGTTATTACAGCGGATAAATTAAAAGCTCTTTATGGACTGCCGTTAGAGGAAATAGCAGTCCGACTTTTACCGAGCCTGGACAGTGAAACTGCAATTGCAATTATGAGAGAAACAGTAATAAAGCAGTGCCCTTATCTGGAAAAGGATGGAGGAATCCTTTATCCGGAATTAATAGAGACCTTACATGAATTAAAGAAAAAATACAAGCTCTTTATCGTAAGTAATTGTGAAGAAGGATATATTCAATGTTTCTTAAATGCCCATCAGCTTTGGGATGTTTTTAGTGATTTTGAGTATCCGGGCAGAAGCGGAGAGTTAAAGGCGGAAAACATTAAAAGCGTGATTGCAAGAAATTCTTTGCAGAACCCTGTTTACCTGGGAGATACGGCAGCGGACTTTCAGGCGGCTACAAAAGCAGGTGTTCCGTTTATCTTTGCAAGATATGGTTTTGGCGAAGTAGAAGGTTATGAGAGGGCAATCGACAGCTTTGCACAGCTATTGGAATTCTAAATTAAGGATGATTTATTATCATGGCGGAGCAGTATTTCGCAGGTCTGTTCCAGCCATGATTTTATAGTTGACTTATAACTGCCAAATGGATATACTAAAAGCAGGAAAAGATAAAAATGCCGATGATTAAGAATAGTAATCAGAAATATCTGTTTTCAGAGAGCCGATGAAAGGTGTGAGCCGGCAGCAGATTCTGTATGAATGGACTTATAGGCTCGGGAGGAAAGGGAAATCCCAAGTAATGCCCGACGGGAGCTTCATCCGTTATCAGCGAAGCATATATTCTACGTATATGAAATATGAGTGGGCGTTTTACGCCAAGCCGGGTGGTACCGCAGAAGCCGATAGCTTTTGTCCCAGTAAATATTACGACTGTAATATGCTGTGGCAGAAGTTTTTTTTATGATGAAAGGAGTTTAATATGTTAGACGGAAAGAAAGTATTATTCAGCGGAATGCAGGCAACAGGGAATATTACCCTGGGAAATTATATGGGAGCATTAAAGAATTGGGTGGCTTTAACGAATGATGAAACTTATCAATGTTTTTACTGCGTGGTAGACCTTCATTCTCTTACCGTAAGGCAGGACCCTGCAGAACTCAGGAAGAGAGCCAGGACTCTTTTAATGCAGTATATTTCAGCAGGCCTTGATCCTGTGAAGAATTGTATTTATTATCAGTCTCATGTATCAGGTCATGCAGAGCTCAGCTGGATATTAAACTGCTTTACCTATATGGGAGAGCTGAACCGTATGACCCAATTTAAAGATAAATCTGCAAAGCATGCGGATAACATCAATGCCGGTCTCTTTACCTATCCGGTATTAATGGCAGCGGATATCCTTTTATTTCAGACAGATGTAGTGCCTGTTGGAATTGACCAGAAACAGCATCTGGAGATAACCAGAGATATCGCAGAGCGTTTTAACGGTATCTATGGGGATGTATTGACCATACCGGAACCTTATATCGGCAAGGTTGGAGCCAAGATTATGAGCCTTCAGGAGCCGGATAAGAAAATGTCCAAATCCGATGAGAATGTCAATGCCACTATCTATCTTATGGATGATGCAGATACGGTCATACGTAAGTTTAAGAGAGCGGTAACGGATTCCGATAATGAAATCCGCTACTCCGATGAAAAGCCGGGAATTAAGAACCTTATAGATATTTATGCCGCTGTTAATGATAAGACGCCTGCCGAGGTTGAAAGAGAGTTTGACGGTAAGGGTTACGGTGATTTCAAATTGGCAGTAGGAGAATCCGTAAACAGTGTATTGCGTCCTATCCATGTAAAGATGGATGAGTTAATAAAGGATAAGGCATATGTGGACGGTATTATAAAGGATAATGCGGAAAAAGCAAATTACTTTGCAACGAAGACCTTAAGAAAGGTTCAGAAGAAAGTGGGTCTTCCGGAGAGAGTACGATGAAGATAATTTTTTTAGAGACGGATTCCCTGGGAAGTGATGTGGATTTATCCTGTTTTGAGACCTTGGGTGAAGTAGTTAAATACAATAAAAGTGATACAGCGGAGAATGCGGATAGAATAAAAGAGGCCGATATTTTGGTAGTGAATAAAATACCCATGAACGAAAGTTCACTGAAAGAGGCGGCTAACTTAAAACTCATCTGCATTACCGGAACCGGAACCAATATCGTGGACTTTCCCTATGTCAACAGCAGAAAGATTGCAGTAGCCAACGTGAAAGGATACTCTACCGCATCCGTTGCACAGCATACTTTCGCACTGTTTTTTTATCTTTATGAGAAGCTTCACCATTATGACACCTTTGTAAAATCAGGTGGTTATGTAAAGAGTGATATATTCAGCTGCTTTGATGAAAAATTCAACGAACTGGATGGGAAGACATGGGGGATTATCGGCCTCGGGGATATCGGAAAGCGTGTGGCAAACATTGCCGGAGCTTTTGGATGTAATATAATCTATTACTCTACCTCCGGGCGTAATCAGAACGGTGAATATAAAAGAGTGGACTTTGATACTCTCTTAAGAGATTCGGATATCATCTCTATTCATGCACCTTTAAATAGTGATACGGAGAATCTGATAAACGAAGAAGCCCTGGGGAAGATGAAATCCACTGCCTTTCTTTTAAATCTTGGAAGAGGGCCCATAGTGGATGAGAACGCCCTTTA
>JAEXGM010000076.1 GCA_023450835.1 Bacillota bacterium
CATTCATCAATGGTGGTCAGTAAAGGTGTAAATGTATACTTTATTACTTCAAAATCGCTCCATAGTTCAAAGAAATCGTTTGCATATTTAACATCAAACCCAACCAATTCAAGCCGTTTTGTTTTCAGCATACTGCACCTCCAAATATAAATAGCTTTATCTTAACTTTTATCAACAAGATTATAGATTATTGCTATAATCTGTTATTTATAATAAATAACTCCATCCCTGATTCCCATACTCACCGCCACGAATTGGATGCATTTACCATAACTTCATTCTACAGGACATTCTCACTATAATCAACATTATTTATCGGTTTTTTACAAAAGGAGCAAACACTGATATTATCCTCATTGAAACAAAAACGGCAAGTAGTACAGAACCACCGCCGTTTCGCATTTTATGTATTATCTATAAAGCATTTCTACATCTCAACTATAAGATTTTAAATTATATACTTCTTTAACTACCTCACACCCTCAAGTCTGCCAAAGTTCCTTAAAAGCCTAAGCTTCCCAATCGCAATATCTGCTTTCCACCAGTTCTCAGATATTGCAAACTCTTTCGGATATATCTCATTATTTTCAAACCAGCTCCATGTAATTCCCCAGACCTCCTTCTCAGGCCTCTTTTCAACGATATAATCCAGCTCCTTTAACATCAGCTCTTCACTATCCTTGTAATATAAGCTATCCGGAGAGGATATGAAACTGGAAGGCGTCTTCCCGTAATATGCCCACTTGGCTATATCCTTCTCTATAGACTCATAAACAAGTCTTCCTACTTTCTTTGAGAGAGTCTCCAGGTCGAAGCGGTTCGATATAGCGAGCTGGGGCAGTATCTCCAATAACTCACAGTACCCTCCTACTCCCATGTCACCATATTTACCCGGCTCATCTAATTTGCTGATTAACCTGTCAATAATTGAAATAGCTTTTTCGTATATATCAGAGTCATTATCTGCAAATTTCAGAATAAAGCAAGCAATTCCAGCGGATACGCCAATACTCTCATATTCATTGGCATCACGGTCATAGGTCCACCAGGGTGCATGCGGATAATCGTTGTTGGAAGGAATACTGAAAAGCCATCCATTTTCATTACTATGCATTCCGCTTTCAATGAATTTAAAAATGCCTTGCATGATGGGATGGCCTTTATCCGTGAAATTGATGTTCTTTAATTTACCTATGGCATTCAGTGTTGCATAAGGCGATGAATTGGGGTTCCAGGAGTCAGGCTCAAGAGTATTCCCAAAACCTCCGTCATCATTTTGATAAAAAGATAAGGCAGATAGGACCTTCTCTTTGCTTCCATTTTCAAATTCATATTGCCAGATGGCTAATTCCAGGGGGCGGGCATTACGGTATATCCATAGCCGGATTTCCTCAAATGACTTTTTGCTAAGTTCTTTCATATACTTCCTTCATTTATATTTTTACATTTTAATCAAAAGATAACAGTGATATCATACTCTACATTTTGAATTCATCATTGTAAAAAACGGACATGTTCTGTATATAAGCTTGTGGCGATATACCGCATATTGTTTTAAAGTCATGTATGAAATGCGGCTGGTCAAAAAAGCCTGCTTCCATTGCAATATCTATCAGATGAGCAGGACTATTATTCAATAATCTCAGGGCATAATTAACCCGTACAATGCGGGAGAAGGTCTTAGGAGTGGTACCGACATATTGTAAGAATAACCTTCGAATATGCTTTTCACTATAGAAAAACTGCGCGGATATTTCGCTCATACTAATACTGCCGTTATGTATCAGAATTTTTTCTATCATTGCTCCGATGTTTTTTCGGCAGTATTGCAATTCATCAAACGGGTCAGAAATATTTTATCAAGTCCCTTCACTAAACTATCTATACAGTCGGATTTAATAAGTTCAATTTCAATTAATTGAGTCAGTGCTTTATCTATCACATTCAACGCTAAAGAATTATCAGTAACTTCCAATTGGTCGGCAGGCAGAAAAGGATACAGGCAGCCTGAATGAAATTCGATTAACAGCAATAGTTTCATCTTGTTGGCATGAGCTCCAACATTACAGGATTTTGTATTTACTCCACGCAAACTGCTGAAGATATTATCATTTGAGCTTACAGATACTACCACCGTTGAACTAGCCGTCGGCAGAATTGTATACTCGGAAGGCATTTCACTGGGAAATGTAATTGTATAGCAGGAAATGTATGGCCGCAGCAGAGCATTCGGCGGGATATAGAGAAAATCCTTTCCTCGTTTTAATGATGCTCCTTGATAATCCTCGATATTTTTCAGGTTAATCATATATCTGGCTCCAGTTTTTGATTATTACATTGCTAAGCTAGTTTCCCTCAATCGTTCTTAATTTCAAAGAATCAGGAAGTGAAAAGCATACAGCTGATGCTATAACACAAAGTACAACCGCCGCATAAATAGAAATCTCGTATCCTCCGGATATATCATAGAGAAGCCCTGGTACATAAGAGCCAATAGCAGAGCCGATCTGGTGGCTGAGAAATACCCAGCCCAATATAAGGCCGATAGAATAATTTTTAAAGTACTTTGTTGCAAGCAATTGTGTCGGTGCGACGGTCGCAAAATCTACTAAACCAAATACCACCGCAAAGATAATTAACAGGGAAGGGTGATGACTATGTAATAAAATCAACAGTGACAGAGCTCTCACACCATACAGCACTCCAAGCATGAACCGGTTATCTAACTTATCCGAGAGTATTCCGGATAATAGGATACCAATTATATTAAAAGCCGCCAGAGTACTTACGGCAGTTCCTGTTACACTATTGGAAAAACCGCAATCATGGGATAACGGAATAAGATGAGTATCCATTAAGCCGGTGGTCGTTATTCCGCAAATAAAGAACTGAATAAGCAGAAACCAGAACTGCCTATATTTCGCAACTGCCAGGAAGGAAACTTTGTTCACATTTTCCGCATCTCTTTGCCCTTGTTCCAGATCAGCCGCTTCTCCGCCTATTGCCTTTAGACCTTTTTCAGAAGGATGATCTTTCAGAAAATGAAGAAGTACCGGAAATACAAGTACCATCAGGAATACTCCTGAGAAAACTACAGTGTTTCTCCAGCCGAATTGATTAATCAGAGTCAACGATGCCGGAACTATCAGCATCTGTCCGGCTCCGCCTCCGGCCTCCATTATGCCGTAAGCTAGTCCTCTTCTCTCATTGAACCAGTTTGAAATGATTACCGTGGTGGCAACATTTGATAATCCGCCGAATCCTATAGATGCCAAAAGTCCATATATAATAAATACCTGCCATGCCGCAGTTGTAAAGTGCAGCAAGAATATATTTACTCCGATAAACAGGGCACTGAATGCCATCACTTTACGGACTCCCAGCCTGTCAATCAATCTTCCTGATAAAGGCTGGGCCAGACCATAGATGATAAAGCTTAAGGTAGAGATTAAGGATATGGTACCCCGGCTTAAAGAAAAACTTTCCTCGAAAGGCTGTATGAATGCTCCAAAGGAAAGCCTTATACCCTGAGCGGCCATTAGGCCAAAGAAAGATAAAAACAGAATAATCCAAGCATAATGGATCTTACTTTTGTATTTCATAATTCCTCCGTTACTAAGCTGCAATCAATGATGTGTTTTATTAAAGTCCCAACATTTCCGCTACCCCTTGCGCCCAATACTTTTCAGGGATATCCGGCCATATACAGTCTCCTGTATCCTGCCTGCAAAGTTCCATCACCCTCGGTAAAATATCTCCATGGGTTATATTCCCTCCCCGTAGTATACTTTCCGTTATGACACACCAATAAGGCGCATATTTGTAGAGTTTCACTTCGTGCATATCCCTTATAACTCTCTCAATGTCATAGTCCAGACTTATAAATTCTTCACGCCAATGCTCCTGCTGCCCGGACGAAGAATTTAATGCACTTTTCCCTTCATCCTGCACTTCGTCATCCACATGGAGTATCAGAAACTGGGTCTTACCGCCGCTAAAAATAGGCACTCCAACAGAGCCCGGATTCAGAACGCACTTGCCCTTATGTACAATCTTGTTTTGGACATGTGAATGCCCGCATAAAATAATTGGCGCTTTTACGCTTTCCATGACTTCAATCGTTCTGGCCTCGCCCGGTGAGAGCTTCTCATTTATTTTATAGGGAGAACCATGGCAAATACTTATCTCTGTCATCCTATCTATCATAATTTCCATGGTCGGTTCCAGTTTAGAGAAGAACTCCAAATCCCTGTCTGTAAGGCAGTTATAGGCATATACCAATGCTCCGCTGCCGGAAGTTTGGTCCTTCCAGCCTGTTTCGCCGTCCGCACGGTATTTTAACCAATATTCTTCTTTATTGCCCTTGATAAAATAGCATTGATAGTTTTCACTTAAATCATACAGCCTCTGCATTGTTCTTTCCGGATATGCCAATTCCCCAATATAATCCCCTAAAAAGAAAAAGGTACTGATATCCCGCGAAAACGCCTCCTGCAGGCAGCGTTCCAATGCAATATAATTACCATGAATGTCAGAAAGTACTGCTATATCCATTTGATCAGACCACCTTTATCCTCTATTTAGCCTATACCCATTGTATCCGTAACTCAGAACTTCAGATATACTAATTGTTCTCATGGAAACTTTTCCAGTGCTTCTGGTAGCATCTATAATTTGTACATGGGATTTATCTTCATCTATAAAACTTATAAACAACATTACATGACTTCCGGGCTTTAATAGTATATCCCCCGGCAACATCTCATCAGTTGACTCCAAAATGGATGATATTGTTGACAATTCTGCTGTAATAAGTTTCTTGGGCAAATTCCAGCATATTGCCACCAGACCGGAGCAATCTAACCCAATTGTATATTTACTAAATCCATTATTCTTCATATCAGGTACATTTCCAGCAAATTTCCCTTCGAATAACCCATTTTCAAATTCTTTAATAGTTGTTTCACCGCCCCAATTATAAGGCATCCCTCTATTCTCCTGACCAGCTTTCCACCATCCACAAGAAAACTTTTCACTTACATAATTGATATCAGGTGTATTTACTAAAATACCATCTTTATCATATCCATGAAATATATTTTCATTGGTAGGTATCCATATATACTTTGCATACTCTATTGCACATTTAACTACGCTATTGCGCCACTGTTCATCTAAAACCATTCTCACATCCCCTTGGTCGGCTTTGGAGTATCCTACCTGCAATATAACAATTATCTAACGAAGTTCCTGATGAAGCTCTCTATACCATTCTTCTGCCTTTTCCATTGCCGCTTCCATTTCTTTAAAGGAAGTTATTTTTATGAATTCCTCTAACCTTGCAACAACCTCTCCCGGCATATGCTTTGATATGTGAAGTAAATAATGATAAGGATATAGCGGAGTATATTTTAGTCTTAATAATATAACAAGGGGTTCGATTACATATCTGTTATAGTAGGCATAGCTTTCAGGATAGTCTCCCCTTAATATGTACTTCTTTACCCTCATGTGCTGGCTGTAGCGATAGTCACACTCCGGCAGGCAGTTATCCCTATTCTTTGCAATTTCCTGTATATCGGCTTCTTCATAGTTAATAACGTTATCCTTGTCAAATATGACAGAAGCCCCCTCCACTATATCATCTTTGATATAGTGATATTCCTTTCTGTCCCTGGAGTGTAACTGCCAGTTAAAATCCAGTACCAGGTAAGGACTTGAACCCTCTATGTGATATACCATCTGTCCAAGTTTCGGATGCTCATTCCCGGTCTCGTCTTTCTCGTCTAACGCGCCCAGACGGCTAAGGGCCGTTTCCACATGCAGCAGAGCGTCTTTCACATAATCATCTTCCACGTCGATCCAATAATCAATATCCGAATATTCGTCCGCATACCCCATGGCAAATGAGCCTTCCAGCCAGAATGCATAAACATATGGAAGCGGCAGAAGTTCTTCTTTTAATACTTTGGTTATATCTTTTTCCGTTATCATATTTACCTCCTTGTATAAAAAAAGCTCTATCGCTTTCCGGCTATATTCCTATCCGGCATATTAGGGAAAGTGACAGAGCTTGCCTTTGCTATCAATTATTCATTACATTTAATCTCGGTACTGCTATTTCTTCTGCTTCTTCCTCTATAACGGCGACATCCGCCCCTAAATCCTTTAACTTCTGGAAGAAGTTATCATATCCCCGCAGAATATGTTCCAATCCATAGATTCTGGACTCTCCCTTTGCTACCAGGGCGGCCATTACCAGAGACGCACACATTCTGATATCGGTTCCGGTCATGGTGGTGCCTGCCAGTTTTTGAACGCCGCTAAGTGTAACCTGGGAATGTATGCTTTCATAGCTCATACCCATTCGGCGAATCTCAAATAAGTGGTTGAATCGAACCGGAAATACGGCGTCCTTTATAGTGGATTTACCATTACACCTTAAAGCATAAACTGTGGCAAAGGGCTGCAGGTCCGTTGGAAAGCCGGGAAAGGGTAAGGCTTCCACATCGATTGCCCTGGGATTGCAATCTGAAGCATCAATTGCAATATCACTATCCGTGACTTCTACTTTCACACCGGAATCTTCCAGAATCGTTATAACAGACATTACATGCTCCGGAATTACATTTCTGATAATTCCGGTACCTCTGGTTGCTGCTATCATAAATAAAAATGTACCGACCTCCAGACGGTCCGGTATTACTTCATGTACTGTTCGGCTTAATTTCTTCGCCATGGGTTTGATATGAATCTCCGGAGTCCCTGCACCTGTAATCTTCGCTCCCATGGAATTCATTAAAATAGCCATATCCACGATTTCCGGTTCCATGGCTGCATTATATATCACGGTCTCACTTTCAGCCGCACTTGCGACCAGTATGGCATTTTCCGTCGCTCCCACACTTGGGAATCTTAAAAATATCTTCTGTCCCTTATAGGGGAACTGGGTTGCTTCACATTTAACATATCCATCTTCAATTTCTGCCTGAATTCCGAATTTACGAAATACATACAAATGAATGTCAATTGGCCGGTTGCCAATCTTATCTCCCCCTGATACCGGCACAACAGCTTTACCGAACTTCGCCAGCAGAACACCTAAGAATAAATTCGATGCTCTGATTTTAGGAACATACAGCTTGCTTAATTCAGAGTACACCATATTCCCTGCTATCCTTACGGCATTATTCTCGCAGTGCATCTCTACACCTATCTCTTCTAATATCCCCTGCATTGCTTCTATATCTGATATATCAGTTATATGATTCAGCGTTCCTTCGCCTTCTCCCAGGCACATTGCCGGAATTAAAGCGAGTATGGAATTCTTGGAACCATTTACCTTTACTTCTCCTCTTAATGCTTTGCCGCCCCTTACTTTTAAATAAGTTGTGTCGCTTACCATTTTATGTAACCTCACTTGGTCTTCACATTATTTTTTCATAAACCTTATAAATTTAAAATAAATTTTACTCTATCATATTACTATTCTTTGCCATAGAAATCAATGCATATTTGCAAGTTCCTTACGACATAAAAAAGGCGCTATGTTAGAAAAGACCAACATTCAGCGCCATTTTATGATTCATTTCTTCCGGTCACTGGAATCCTTCCGGTTCCAATTTTCCCCTTCCGAATTCTCTGCCCTATTTTTAGCGGAGTATTTTTCGTTACATTACCTTTACTTTATAATGTCTTTTCTCCAAACTGTTCGATTTATAATTCCGGTATAGCTCTGGATGATACGTACTACCTTGCTGCTTACATTCTCCTCGCTATAATCTGTAACCTCGCTTATCTTTTCTTTTCTGTCTGCCATGGTCACCGCAAGCTCTACTGCCTGTAATACCTCATTTGCCGATATGCTGCCAAGAATAAAAGCCCCCTTTTCAAGGGCTTCCGGTCTCTCCGTGGAGGTGCGGATACAAACTGCCGGAAAGTGTTTAAAATAAGCCGCTTCCTCAGGTAAGGTCCCGCTGTCAGAAATGGTACAGAAAGAGTGGTATTGCAGATGATTATAATCCGAAAAGGAAAACGGTTTAAGGATGCGTACCTTGGGATGAAAATGAAATTGCCGTTTTTCTATAAATCCTGCCGAACGCGGATGGGTGGAATAGATAACCGGAATATTATAAGTCTCTGCCAAGGCATTCACCGCTTCCATAAGCTGAAAGAAATTCTTTTCATTGTCTATATTCTCTTCCCTGTGGGCGGACAGCAGGATATACTCTTCTTCTGAAAGCCCCAGTTTCTTTAATATCTGGGAGTTTTCTATTCTTTCCCTGTTGGCTGAGAGAACCTCTGCCATGGGGGAACCCGTTACAAAACATCTGTCCTTCTGAATGCCTTCCGCATGGAGATACCTTCTGGCCTGCTCACTGTAGCATAGATTGACATCGGAGATATGGTCTACAATGCGCCGGTTGATTTCTTCCGGCAAATTCTCATCAAAGCAGCGGTTACCGGCCTCCATATGAAACACCGGTATTTTAAGCCTCTTGGCAGAAAGGGCGGACAAGGTGGAATTGGTATCTCCTAATATCAATAGTGCATCGGGTTTTTCCCGAAGCATCATTTCATAACTCTTTGCAATTATATTGCCGATGGTTTCACCTGGATTATTTCCTGCCACGTCCAGATATGCATCCGGTGCCCTTAGTGCTAAATCCTCAAAGAAAATCTGGTTTAGCGCATAATCCCAATTCTGCCCCGTATGAACAAGGATATGGTCAAAATAGCTGTCACATTTTTTGATTGTCTGAGAGAGTCTTATAATCTCCGGTCTGGTTCCAAGTATCGTCATCAGCTTCAATCTACCCATTATATCCTCCATCTCACATTAATATAGTTTTCGAATATTCTTAGGACTTAAAAATAATAAGGGCAATGACTGAATGAGGCTCCTTCTTGCAAGCTTCAATTTCTTCCTGTCTCCCTCTTCTGCTAAAAGTGTCATGGAAGATTGTTTTCCCTTATGAATCACCGGAGAGGTCTTAACAGTAGCTGCTAGAAGTCCGGCTTTCTTAAGATACAGGGACAGATTTAATTCTTCTCCATACAAAAAGGTCTTTGGATATAAGCCTTTGTAATTCTTAAAGTATTCTTCTGTCAGCATAAATGCGCAGCCTTGCATTCTAAAAGGATTCTCTGTGGACAGGTTTCCTGAGGATTCTCCCCTGTCTTCTCTTTGCACCTGCCGGACTTTTTGTTCTTTTAAGTAGGAACGAAGCTTTGCAAGGCCTTTTATGCCTTTTTTTATCAAAAAGTACAGTAACTTCGCTGTTTGAAGCAGCAGCTTTCTTTTCACCTTTTTAGGCAGGCTCTTATATATAATGTAAAGTAAGGTAAATAAAATCGTCCTGTAGGGGCTTTTCATATTAATAGTGAGCGGCTGGGGATTCTGCTCTGTGTCATATACCGCAGGGGATAAACAGCCGATGCCTTCCCTGGGTGCTGCCAGAAGCTCCTCAAAGAGAGTATCTTCAAACACCACATCACTGTTGCAAACAAAACAGTTTTTTGCATAGAACTGAGTCCTTGCATAGCGTATTCCGGCATTATTGCCTCTGGCGAAACCAAGATTCTTCTTTAGTTTTTTGATTGTTAAGTGGGGCGTATTCTTAAACTCCCGTTTTAGAATCTCATAGGATCCGTCACCGGAGCCATTATCCACTACGATAATTTCATAGCCGTCACCCTTCTGTGCCAACGCACTTTTTACACAGGCTATAGTCTCCTGATAATTTTTATAGTGTAGTATGATAATAGCTAACCTGGTACTCATAAGCCCTCCCTGTTTTCTTTATTTTTTATTTACACTTTTACGAAGCACTGAAAAGAAAAGTTCCTTTTCAAAGGAATTCAGCCCAAGTCTCCACATAGCCCCCAGATAGATACCGGCAATCAGCGCCCCCTTCATCAGAAAGAAAGCTGCTCCCTTATAGGGCATAAAGGTAATAAATATGGCTGCTGCCAGGGATAATATGAGAGGTCCCCCCATTTTAAGAAAACATTCCTTGAAAAAACTGCCGATATTGATGTGAAGTTTTTTATAATAAATATAATTCATAGCCGTTGTGCGGAAAAGATAAGCGGTGCAGACAGATATCGCTGCTCCGATTTCTTTGTACTCTTTTGTTAAGAGGATGGACATTGCCACATTGATAACTGCCATAATGGTATAGACATAAGACTGTAGTTTGACCATGCCGGTAGCAGTTATGGTAAGACCGGCAATATGCTGAGTAAGTTCAAAGATACTTGGGAATATCAGAAACAGTATACAGATATAGGCATTCTGAAACCCGTTGCCAAGCCAGAGCTGAATAAAGTCTCTTCCAATAGCCAGAAAACCGATAAAAATCAGGCCTATTAAAAAAAGCTGTATCCTTCCAACCTTTATCATAAGCTCCAACAGGTGCTTCTCACTGTTTTCTTTTTCCTGGGTAAGGATTCTTGAGACTTTAGGAAGAAACAATCCGTTTATCGCAAGGGCAAAAGTAAATACAATTCCTTCCACCGTAGCCGAGGCACCAAAGACAGAAATACTGATAGCTCCGCAGTAAATTCCCAGAATACTGGGTATGATATTGTAGATAAAGCGCTGCGCAATGTTGACCACAGTAGACCATAGGGAGAATTGGAACAGCTCTTTTGTAACCTTCTTTTCCTTATAATGAAAATTCACTTTGATTTTGGTCGTTCTTTTTACCAGATAAAGCTTTAGCAGAATATTCATTATTCCGGTAACCGCATTTACCATTACCATGGCATAAAGGCCATAGCCCATTTCTAAAGCCCAGATGATAAAAGCCATATTACAGAGTTTATAGAATAACTCACAGGCTTTTTGCTGTACGAATTTTTCATGGGAGGTCAGGATACCGTTTAGAGTGCCGAAGGGAAAGGCAAGAACACTGTAGGAGGCAGATATGAGAAAGATAATTTTGAGCTTTTGAATTTGTTCCGGTGACAGCTCTTTATAAATGCTGCCGATGTAAAAATAAACAATAAGAAGGACTATTGCTATGAAAATATCCAGAAAAAAGAAAAGTTTATATATTATGCCAAGAAGATTGTTTGCCGCCATCTTATCATCTCTGGAATTATAAAGAGAGAGAAAGCGGGTCACAGCAGCACCAAGCCCAAAATCCATTACCAGAATACCGATTAAGGACACGGACAGTGTATACAGGCCATAATTATCCTGTCCAAGACTCCTTATCATCCAGGGTGTATAGATTAAGCCCGCCAGGAGGTTAATAAATATTGTAATATAACCTAATATTGCCCCTGCCTTTATCTGTCTGACACTTTCATTTTCGTTGATATCACCCATCTGTCATCACTGCTTTCCTTCCATAAGATTCCCTTTACTGCATGTTTATTTAATTCTTAGCAAACGGAATAAGCTTTTCCTAAGCCCTTTATAATCCTTGTACTTTATACGGCGGAAAATACTTGCTGCCTTTCGGTAATATCGAATAAGAGGATGCCCTTTCCCCATGACCCGGTCAATCCGCTCCTTAAATTCTTTATCCTCTATCACATATGGCGGATGCTTAATGGGAAACGCTATCTCATAGGCCGGCATATTAAATATCCTCTGCACTCCTTTTGGCAGCATCCGGATATCCGATACGGAATGGGTGGCATTTGCCGTAACCCCAATATTGGTAATCATATTTCTGGAAGGCACGATATTAAGCCTGTGGTTTAGATGCATGCTGCTGCCAAGGATAGTTTCATAATATGCCTTTCCTGCATGCTGATGCCTTCTTAAAGTATTAATATATGCTGCTCCTTCCATAAAGGAATCCAGATATTTCTTAAACTGCTTTAAGTTAAAAGAATCCTTTAATATACCATATCTCTCATCCCAGGTGTCCACTACACGCTTCCAGGATGCCCAGCCGCAGATGGAACCGGAGGTTGTAAACAGATAGTCGTAGGGGGTATATTCACAGATTCTGGTATTGTTCATACCGCATATCATATTTATCCGTTCGTCCTCCCTATACCTATCCAACAGCTCTTTACAAAAGGGAAAAAAGCTCAGAGAGGGAACATCGTCATCTTCCAGTATTATCCCTTCTTCTTCTGTTTGGAACATCCATTTTTGTGCTATATATTCGGATGGGTCACAACCCACGTTCTCACTTTGGAAAAAGGTATGTATTTCACAATTCCAGTCAATATCAAAAGCTATTGCCCTGCACTGGATAATTCCTGCCATGTCCTCGCTTCTGCCCTTTCTCGGACCGTCCTGATATAGATAGAGCCTGGAAGGCTTTGCTTCCTTAATAACAGCAAATACCTGTTCAAACTGTTTTGGTCTGGCAAAGAATATCAAAAGCACGGCAATATCTATTTTCGCTTCTTTCATACACCCATCCTTTCTGCGCCGTTACAGCGCTGCTCTGTCTATTCTAAAATTAATATCGCAGACTGCCGGCAATCGACAGGCAGTCTTGCGATGTGCATGGAACGGCCTCCATTTTGGAGCTCGCAACTGCAATAATGCAGCATGCAAAAAAATTAGTGAAATATCGAAACATAGGGAATCAGATTGCCATCTCTTAAAGTCCGGTACAAAAAAAAGACTCCAAACAATACCACCGAACAAAGCAGAATAACTTTTCTTGTTACCTCTTTCTCATTATCCTTGCTTCTTAAGGATAAAATCCGGTCAAGCAGGATAATACTGCCATACAGATAATAAAGAGCAGGTCTTTCCGCCGTTCTTGTGAAGAGGCGGAATATCCAGAGAAGAATTACAATAAAATGCATATTTAAAAACAGCAGACTGTCTTTGTCAGCAGCCATTAACTCCTTACGGTAAATAACTCCCAGAAAACCTATAATCAGTAAGATAATAAGAAAGATACTGCCATTTCCCGTACTCTCAATGCCATAATCATATTCCATCCAGGAAGCTACCAGGGAATAGAATCGGTTAAAGAAAATCCCCAATAGTCCATACCCTATTAAAATGCCTATATGGTATTTAGGCTTCCAGGGAATACGGCCTATAAAATAAGCCGGCAGAAAGAAAACTGCTGATTTATGAAAAAGGAAAGCCACAGCTATAATAAGCAGGAAAACTGCCGGTTTTCTTTTTTTAATCGCTCCATAGGCGAGCAGGCACAGGGACATGGCAAGGCTCTGTCTTAAACCCGCCAGGGAAAAGGCAAAAAGACCAATGGTATAATAAAAATAAAGAGCATATATTTTGTTATAGGCATAACGTTTTATAAAGAAGAACAGGCAGAAATAAAGTATGGCGGATGTTACAGCAAAATAAAAGAACGTACTAAGCTGTATCTCACTTAATAACTTTGTAAACATATAAAAACCGGCTTCTTTTTTTCGCTCCAGATAAAAAGTAAACGTATATCTTACGGAATTCAGGAAATTGTCTGCATATCTGCTATAATCGCCGGTAATAGGGGACTTAAGTATCGTAAGTAAATATAAAAGAAAGCAGGAGACCAAAAGAGGAAGGGATTTCTCTTCCACCCTGACGCCAATCTCTGTATAACTGTCCTCCTCCTTACTTAAGAGTGCCAGAACAGCAAATGGAATAAGTATCATGATATATGGCAGCATCTTTTATCCTCCCTCTCTTGTACAACATACTACAGTAAATACCTATGCATATTTAGCGTATGTTGTACTAATCAGAATATGTAATGGATGCTAAATGGTGTCTGTCTGACTCCTGCTGCCGGAGAGCTTTTCAAAGACCTTGATGTATTCCTGTACACAGGGCTCCTTCGAAAAATGTTTTCTTGTGTATCGGATACAGTATTCACTGTAGTGCTCTTTCCCATTTCTTTTGATCTCAAGGATGCTATTGTAGAATTTCTTTAAACTTCTGCCGGATACCGTATAGCCGCAATGATATCCTACCAGCTCTGTCAAAGCAGTGGAGGAACAGGTAACCGCCGGTGTTCCGCAGGCTAATGCCTCTGCTACAGTCTTACCAAAGGATTCCTCTTTTGAAAGAGATAAATAGACATCAGCCGCACTGTATATTTTAGCCAGACTATATGGATTATTGGTCAGGGGTATTAATTTGATATTAGCCGGTAGTACCGCACTGCTGTCCATACCTCCCACTAATAAAAACGTACAATCAGTAAGCTTTTGGGCAAGCTTTATAATCCCCGGCAGGCCCTTGGCCCTGCCCCAGACGGCGGCTACTGAGAGAATTACGAATTCTTCTCCAATATTCAGACTTTCTCTGATGTCCTGTGCTTCTGTCAGTTGAAATACGTCAAAGTCAATCCAGTTATAAATCCTCTTAACCAGACGGGCATCCTTTAAAAACGAGCATTCTGCCTGATTCGTTATCCAGTCTGAGACCCCGATAACAGCAAGATTTTTGATAGTACTGAAATACTTATTCTTATCCTCCCACATTCTGCTGCAACGGTCAAAGAACCAGGTAGGCGGTGTGTTTCTGTTGTTAGGACATTTCTGGCAGCCATCCCTCCACTGATAACAGCCGTTTACCGTGTAATGGGTACAGCGTCCGGTATAGAACCAGCAATCATGCAGGGTTACTACCACAGCAATATCATTTTTTCCAAGATAGGCAAGCAATTTGTTCAGATTCATAAAATTGCCGTGTACGTTATGAAGGTGTACAATATCCGGCTTTTGTTTCTTAATATACCCTATCAGCTTATGTGTGGCTCCATTGGAAAAGTACCCCTGTAAGCCGCTTAACCTGGAACACAGAGCGTGGATCTTCCTGTCAAAGGCTGTTCCAATAACATAATGCCCCTTCTCAAGCTCTTTCTTTTTCTCTTTTCTCCTGACCGGCACTTCCCGGTAAGCATAGGCTACCAGACTTTCGTGTCCGTACTTTCTTAATTCCTCCTCCAATTCCAGGGTGGTCCTGCCGGTGCTAAGAATCCGGTACACCTCATTAATCTGAAGAATTTTCATATTCTCTACCATATCCCTTTTAATTTTCACATCCAACCCGCCACAAGATCGTGCCGAGGATTTCGCAGGCGCAATCTTGTGTGTGAATTAGTCTTTTAATTCACACAAGCTTCCCGCTTGTAACTTTCAAAGGTATTATATAAATCCCTTTGAAAGTTCGTCAGTTCTTCCTGCCTGACTTCCTGCTTTACAAAGGTGTAAAGGGTATCCGCTATTTCTCCCAAGGTTACCCGGTATATCTTTGGTATATTATAATATCCGCCTTCTCCCTGTATGCCCTCTCCCGTTAACGCCCCGATAAACTCTCTCATCACATCTTCAATGTAGCTTAAGCTTAAGATTGTGTTTCTGTCATGGACGGTAATAGGCAATCCTCTTACGAGATTATAGCAGAAGGTTGCTATAACGGAATTGTAGTTTGGTCTGGCACCGCTTCCAAAAAGGTTCGGCAGCCGGTAGATGTATACCCTGCTGCTTTCTCTGCTTTCATGGGCCTTAAGTATTTCCTCCGCTTTCCTCTTGCTCTTTCCATAGGGTGTCTCAAGCAATGCATGAATTGATGAAGCGTAAAGTATCGGACATCGGTTCTGATGCTTCTGGAGACTCTTTACAAGTTCTTCGGTAAATAATTCATTACCCGTTGTGAAATCCTCCATCCGTTCCGAACGGTTGACTCCTGCCAAATGATAGAGGAAATCACAGCATGACAGGTAAGCTTCCAATTCTTCCTTACCGGTATCATGAAAACATTGGTAAACAGTTATTCCTTTCCTGTCCTGTAAGGCAGATACCATATGTCTGCCGATGAAGCCGCCTGCTCCGGTAACAAGAATCTTCATATGGAAGTGCTCTTTTCTTTTCAGCCTTTTAAGACATTCTATTCCAGGCCTGAACTAAATATCCATGCATTATAGGCTCTAAAAGTGTTCTAATTCTTTCTTGATGTAAGGAAGTGAAAGCAATTTTTCTTTCATCTCTTCTACTCCAAGCTGTCTGGCATTTTTCGAGTTGAATTCCCTTGCCCTCCCTTTATTCTTATCCCCTTTCGTAAAATAAACATCATAGTTTAAGTCCCTGTTATCCGGCAGTATCCTGTAATAGTCGCCCATATCTTTTGAAAAAATACTTTCTTCCTTCGTTAAGAGCGTCTAATACATTTTTTCTCCGTGGCGCATACCGATAATTTTCATTCCCTCTTTATAGGAAAACACTTCACAAAGAGCAAGCGCAAGTGTCCTTAAAGTACAGGCCGGAGCCTTCTGGACCAGAATATCTCCGCTCTGCCCTTGCACGAACGCGAAGATAACCAGTTCCACCGCTTCTTCCAGGGTCATAATAAACCGCGTCATTTCCGGATCTGTCACGGTAAGAGGTTCTCCCGCCTTCATCTGCTCTACAAAGAGAGGAATGACAGAACCTCTGGAACAGGCCACATTCCCGTACCTGGTCCCGCAGATCTGGATTCTATCCTCTGACATCATTCTGGCTTTTGCCACCATTACCTTCTCCATCATGGCTTTTGAGGTTCCCATGGCATTGATAGGATAAGCAGCTTTATCCGTTGAAAGGCAGATAACCTTCTTGACACCGGCTTCAATCGCTGCCGTAAGAACATTGTCGGTACCGATAATATTCGTCTTAACCGCCTCCATAGGGAAAAACTCACAGGAGGGCACCTGCTTTAAGGCAGCGCTGTGAAAGATGTAGTCCACTCCATAGAAAGCTTCTTTTAAGCTCCCCGGATTCCTTACATCCCCAATGTAATATTTTATCTTATTGGAATGATAGAAATGTCTCATATCATCCTGCTTTTTTTCATCTCTGGAAAAAATACGTATCTCACCGATATCACTTTCTAAAAACCGGTTAAGCACCGCATTGCCAAAAGAACCGGTGCCGCCGGTAATAAGAAGCACTTTATTCGTAAACATGAACTTCTCCCTTCAAGACGGCAAATACAGGTCTACAGCAGAGACACAGAAGAAGGATAGGTGTCCGTATGCGTCGTATCAAAGACTTCATTTGCCCAAATCAGCGTATACAGGTCCGATTCCCCTGTATTTATCAGGTTATGGGTGTATCCCGGAGGGATTTCCAAAAGGCAGAGTTTTTCGCCTGACAGGTTATATTCCATAATCTCTCTGGAACCAATCCGTCTTATCTGTATAAGCGCAGTGCCTGAGAGTACAAGAAATTTCTCACATTTGGTATTGTGGTAATGCTCTCCCTTCTTAATGCCGGGTTTTGTAATGTTAAGGGATATCTGCCCGCTGCCTTCTGTCTTAAGGAGCTCCGTAAAGCTTCCCCTCTCATCTTCATGGCTGGTCAGTGGAAGTTTTAATTCCTCTAAGGGCAGATAACTTAAATAAGTGCTGTATAGTTTTTTATGAAAAGGATCCTTTAAATCCGGAATGTAATTATTCTCCCTGTCATACTTAAATTCCCGAATAGCGTCTGCTAACTCCTTTAGGGTAACACTGTAGCAGTATTCTTCTGTCAGCCTGTAGTAACCGTCGGCATCGGGAGGGACTTCCTCTGTCAGATGTTTTAAAAAGGAGGTTATCACATCATCAACGTAATAGAATCTCATCAAAGTATTGGGGTTATTTATCTCAATTTCCCGTTCCCTTGCCAGGTTATAACAAAAGGTAGCAACTACGGAATAGGCACAGGGCTTCGCCCATTTTCCAAAGGTATTGGTAAGGCGGTATATAATTACTTTGCTGGCATTAAGTTTTCCGTGCTCCTTCAGTGCTTCTTCCGCCATACGCTTACTCCTGGCGTATTCGGTATTCTGTACGGCCTGTATGGAAGAGGTATAAAGGACCGGGCAGTGATTGCCGTTTTCTCTTAAATATCCCAGTAAGGTCTGAAAGAATTCGTAATTAACCTTTCTGAATTCATCTTCTCTTATGGGCCGGTGTACTGCTGCAAAATGGTATACAAAATCACAATCCTTTGTATACTCCTTTAAATCATCCAAATTGCTTGATTTATCATAGGTATAAATATCATACTGTGTCCCGCTCTGGTTTGTGAGCTGTGCCAGAAGGTTCCTGCCAAGGAAACCTCCTGCTCCGGTTACCAGTATCTTCATACCTTTTCCCCCTTAACAAATATCAAATAGCATTATCTTTTCTGCTTTTATTCTGGGCTATAGCTGTTTCAAGAATTTCTGCCAGCTTTTTTCTGATATCGTTCTTTTGGTGTTCTTTCTTACCAAGTTCCCAGGCTCTTCTTCTATATACTTCTATTTTATCTGGATTTGCTGCTATGTGTGACAGCATCGGGTAAATATTTTTCGGATTCCCAACACAGATAGCTGCCTTATTCTGTTTCAGATACCGGATTCCTTCATTTTCATAGGGTCCTATGGCAAGAATTGCACAGGAGGAAGCCAGGCAGTCCACAACTTTGGTGGAGAAGGAGTATTTGGTCAGGAGCTTGTTTTTTATATCAAAGCTTTCTGCTAAAAGTGCAATATCTGCCGCCTGGTATACTTTCTTTAAGTCTTCCGGTGAGAGACAGCCTTTTAGAAAAACAGACCTGTCATCCAATAATTGCAGTTTTTCATCTATGGTATCTCTGGTATAAATATCAAGTGTTATCAGAACTTTGCTGCGGTTTATATCCTTAATTGCCGCTGCAAGAGCTTCAAGAGTTCTTGTTCGGTTGCAATAGAGCCTGCCCGCATAGACGATTTTTATAGGCTCCGACACAGACTTCGCCTGGTAGTCTTCAAAATCTCCGCCCTTTCTCAGCACTGTGGCGGCAACGCCAAGCTCCTCTTCCATTTTCTTTGCCTGCCTTTGGGACAAGGTCAGATACTTGGCATATATGGGAGCTGTTTCTCTTAATTCCCTGCGAAACATTATTTTTCTGGCCCAATAAAGAGGAGAAGCGTTCATCTGCCGCAGGGAGTACTCATCATCTCCCGTAAAGGCAATAACAGGCGCACCGGTAGCAGAATGAAGCAGCCGTTCCATATAGAGCATTCTTCTGGAATAAAAACGCAGACTAAAGATGACCTCCGGTCTGAAATCTGTCAGAAATTCCATCAGAGGCCCCTCTGCGAGTTTGCTGTTTAACCATAGGAAGTCTCTGGACAGCCTGGCTGTACCGCCAAAGACACCTTTTAACACTTTATGTTCCTTTGCTTTATAACTTTTTTTCCACCGGTTGTTTTCCATCGGATTATATTCCGCCGGATTATTTTCCGCTGTAATACTTTTCTCCGGAATACTTTCTGCCGGAATATTTTCCACCGGACCACTTTCCGCCGGAAGTTTCCCATAACTTTTTGAAAAAAACCATTTGCCGCCTGACTTTGACCTTACCAGGCTTTTTACCGCCATACCATCTGTTATCTGAAAATAATTCATACAGCAGCCATTCTCCGGCTTCCCGGAAGCCAGATACAGATTAGCCAAAGTACCCGGAAAGTCCGTTAACCAGTTGGTCAAGACATTGTTCGGGTATAAATTGTCATTCCATGCCTCTTCCGTCAATAACAATACCCTCATAACAGCTCACCAAGCTTTCTCCGGAAGGGAAACGCTACTTTATTGGCAACAGCCGAACAAATACCTGGTGCCAGATAAAAACCGGTAAACATCAGCTTATCGGTAACAGACGTCCTTTGATTGTATAGGGTCTTAAAGTATGCTTTTTCATAGAGTTTTAAGATTCTTTCCTTATCGTTTGTATTCTTTTTGTCCTTCTTGCAGCTGATATAAAAGAGCATCAGATTCAGACAGAAATACTCCCAGGAATACTCCAGCCACTCTCTGTCTTTATCGGAAAAGAAGTGTATTCTATCCCGTAAGACCTCATAAAAGTCCTCTGTCTTATAATGATTTTCTTTTCTGGTAGTGCTCTCATTATTCTGAAAATAATAGTATAAGGGTTTTCCGGATAATACGACCTTTTCAGAACGGTATAACAGCTTATAGGTCAAGGCTTCATCTTCATAATTAAAATGATCGCTTACCGGAAAGTACAATTCTTTAAATAATTCTCTTCTATAGAGCTTACCGACTACACCGGATTTTATCTTCCGGCTGAGGAGTGCCTGCTTCTTATCAAAAACACAAGCCTCCCCTTTCATAGACACCCCTGTAAATGCGGAACCGCTTCCGGCATAGAGTTTACAGGCTGCTATATCTGCCTTGTTCTTCAGACATAGAAAGAGCAGGTACTTTATGAAGTGCTCCTGCAGGAAATCATCACTGTCTAAAAATGCAAGGTATTTTCCCTTTGCCTTCTCCAGTCCGGCATTTCTGGCACTGGAGATTCCGCCATTTGCCTGATGTACTACCTTTACTCTTTCATCTAATAGTGCCAGATTATCACAGATAGCAGGACTTTTATCGGTGGAACCGTCATCAATTAAAAGTATTTCAAGATTTTTATAGGATTGCTGTATGACACTTTCCACACATCGGCATAAGTACTTTTCTGTCTGATAGACAGGTATAATCACACTTATCAGAATATCTTCCTTCATCCCTACCCCTCTCTCTTTCTAAATTGCTGTTATTGCTTAACACATATCCTTTATCTCAACAACCATTCTTCTTTTAGTACTAATTGGAATTTACCGCTCTTTAAAAGATAGGGTGAATCCCGGTATTCCAGCGTAATATTTGCTTCTCTGCCAAAGAATTCCCGCAGTGCCAAAAGCAGCTCTTCGAAAGCTTCTGCCCTTTCCTCTGCCGTTTCTTTTCCCCCGGGCACAGCTATTACGTGTATACTGCCATCCTTCTTTTGAATAAACTGCATCTGAACAACCAGCTCAGAAAGACTGCTTATAAATACCGATAGCTGAACCTGACTTACCTTACTCTTTCCTGTCATTAAAAAAGCTGCTTCCCTGCCGGATATTCCTTCAATTACAGGATGACTGCTGTTGCAGGCACAACTTTTCTTCTCCGTAAGCGTGAGTATTACATCTCCTATATCATAGCGGATAAGCGGTGTTCCAAAAGTATCAAAGCCGGTCACTAAAAGCCTTGTTGCTCCATCCCTTTCCAGGTGTTCGAATACCCCGGTATCAATGGCTTCATGGTAAGAGCCGCACCTGCACTGGATAATAAAAGGTGCCCCCTCATTGGAAGCGTATTGGTCCGATAGAGGGCAGCCAAAGACCCTCTCAATGGTCTCACGGTGGTAAGGCAATACTGTTTCAGAAGTTGTAAAGACCGCTTTGGGGGTAAAGGAAAGTTTCATTCCGTTACTTTCCATATACCGCGCTATGCAAAAAATAGCCGAGACAAAGCCGTCAATAGAAGCCGGCTTGTAACGGTTCAAATCCGCCACATAATAGGCAATATTCTCTTCCGTAAGATGATAGGTGGAATAAAGTCTCTGCCTGCTGACATAATTATTCCTCCAGAAAATCGGCTTCCCCGGATTATCCTCCACTATTTTCTTCCCAAAAAACCTGGCGGACTTCATTTTGTTATTATAGAAGCCAAAGGTAAGCTTATAGGCATCCAGATAGGCCATTCTCTTTCTTACATCCGTCTTTCGTTTCCTTACTGCAAGGGGAGTCCCTGTCGTCCCTCCGGTCAGGAATATAAGACTTCCCCTTTTAGGGACCGTATAGATACGGTCAATATTATCCTTTAGTATATCTTTCGTAAGAATTGGAAGCTTCTCTATATCATCAACAGACTTAATCTGTTCAAGATCAATATCCTTATAGAACTCTCTGTAAAAAGGACTGGCTGTAACCGCATAATGCAATAAATGCAGGAACTTCCGGTTTTGAATCCTTTTTTCCTTTATAGCATCCCCATGGCCGTCAGCTGCATATTTTCTTAAATATTTCTTATAAACACCGGTGTAGCGCTGTTGATACAGCAGCAGGCCATAGAGGCTTATTGCAAGATTCTGCAAGATAACCGGCAGCCCAAAATAAATTTTCAGCAGAATTCTCTTCATATTAACAACCATGCCCTTTCCAACGCGCCGTAAGATTGCACCAGGGATTTCGCAGGCGTGTATGAATTATGCTTTCCAATAATTCATACAAGGTCCATGGCGGCGAGCAATATTTCATTTATTTTGCTGACTTCGAATTTTTCCTTACACAGCAGATAGGAATTCTCTCCCATCCTCTCTCTTAGATCTTTTCTCTGCAGCAGCACTTCAATTTTTTCCGCCAGCGCAGCAGAATCACCTACGGGGACATGAAATCCATTATAGCCTTCTATGACCGTATCCCGGCAGCCTGTTGCATCAGTGGTAACAATAGCTCTTCCTGCTGCCATTGCCTCCACAATACTCCTCCCGTTCCCCTCATGATAAGAGGGGAGCACAAAGACAGAGCATCGCTCCAGATATGGCCTGACATCATCCGCGCGTCCGCAGTAGGTCACTGCCCCGTCCTCCAGATAGGACAAAAGTTCCTCTTCCAATATTGCATCTTTATGCTCGTCAAGGCCTCCAACCAGTAGAAATTCTGCCTCCCGGTACTTCTTCTTTAAAAGGGAAGCTGCCATGCAATATTCTTTTACTCCCTTGCCATTTACCAGCCTTGATGTCATGCAGACGCAGAGAGCCTCCGGAATCGTGTATTTTTTAAAATAATCCATATTGACTCCCGACCCATTTACGAACACTTCTTTTCCTGCCTTCAGCAGATGTTTTTTCCTCATATATTTATAATCATCCCGGCTCATAAAGATACATTTTTCCATAAAAGAAAGAATATATCTGTAAAGCAGGCAAAGGATATTCCGCAATATAAAATCTTTTATGCCCTTTGTATAAAATACCGTTTCAAGTCCGGTAATAAAGGCATAGATGTGTTTAATCCCGCAAAAATGCGCCGCACAGCCCCCAAATATAATAGGTTTTGCCATGAAAAAAAAGCAGCTGTCAGGTTTTATCCTTTTTAAAAGGCTGATATAGCGGAAAATCATGGCGAAATTCTCGGTTAAACTCACCCCGGTCCTGCTGCCTCCCAGGGATTCATAAGAAGCTCCCAGTTTTTGAACTTCTGCTTCCATCATCTCTTTTGGTTCTACGGATACACATATCACTTCATGGCCTTTTCTCACCATTTCCTTAATAAAGTCCTGCCGAAAATTAAACAGGGAAGGACCATAACTGGCTCCGACCAGGATTTTCATAACTCCTCACCCTCTTTTATTCCCTCCAGCACCCTGTTCCAGTCAAAACCACAGTGAAATAGAAAATCCAATATGGATAAATTACTGTCAAAAGCTTCTCCATTCTGGGGATAAGGGAAGGCTTTATAATCCGAATAGATAAGTTCTATCCCCCGATTCTTGAAATCCTCGGTTCTTTGATAGGCCTTTGCTCCAAGACCAGAATAGTATTCATTTGCCTTAAGCAGACTGCAGATATCTAATACTCTCTCTTCTTTCTTTGTATTTATGTTTAATTCGGAAGCCTTAACGATGGCGGTTCGCAGTCCAAAGCCGGAAAGAATAAAGCGGTTAATTGTCATATTCATATCAGCCAGATTCTCGTATTTTGTAAGGAGCAGTTCCTGTAATAACGGAAATACTTCTTTGTAGTATTTTGCTTTGCTATAATTTGCCGTTATGATTGCCAGATGTTTTTCTTTCCATCCAAGTTCATCCTTGGTCCGCACCGCATTGATTGCATCCTTAAAGTGGTAATCCAGAGGTATTGTCAGCCTCTTTACTCCCTCCGCAGTCTTAATTACATTCCTATGGTGCATATTGTCATTGGAAAACTGGGCATCGTCCAGATAAACAAACAAATCAGCCTTGGATATCTTGTAAAAGTATCCCAAATACGGGATATAGTCTGGCTGATGGATAGCAATTCTCATAGTTTTCTTCCCTCTCTCTCAAACTTTAACTGTAAATATTCCTTCCAAGCAATACAGTACCTACGGTACCAAAAGCAATTGATATGTCTTTTGTAATACTGATATTCTCAGCATAGGACACGTCCATGGAAAACTGCAGCTCCCTCGTTGCTGCTGCCCGGTGTTCCATATCCACGGTACAGAATAATCCCGGAAGACAGGAAAATCTTTTCTCATAGGGAAATTCCTGCAGAACCTCTCCTGTCTCTGTCTCGTACCCTTGTAGCGGGGCTTCCTCCGGCAGAACCGGTCTCGGTCCGATTAATGACATATCACCTTTTAAGATATTAAAAAGCTGGGGTAATTCATCAAGGCTGGTTCTGCGAAGGAATTCCCCTATCTTTGTGATACGGCTGTCACCTTTATAGGCTCTAATATCAGGATTTTCATGATTTTCTTTCATAGTTCTGAATTTATATATCTTAAAAGGAACTCTGTTCTTTCCCAATCTGTATTGGGTAAACAGTATGCTTCCTTTATCTTCCCGCTTAATAAGAATGCCAATAAGAACAAGGAGAGGAAATGTAAGTATTAAAGAGGTAAAGCACACTGTGCAGTCCAGTATTCTCTTTCCTTTTCTTCTATATAAGCTATTCATGACTTTCATTCCTCCGGTTTCTTAAAACAATTAAATCCCTCTTCTAAAAACCAGTTCAAAACTTTCCGCATAGAATAAGCCTGCCTGACACCCTCTAAAGGCAGCCAGACCTCTGATAGCCTCTTTGCTTCTGGGATGAGGATATTCTCTCATAACTCCTTCATATTGAGACAGGGCTTCTATTTTTTTATTAAGCCCTTCTTCCTTTATTTCAACAAAGACATTTGGTTGAAAAGGTTGCAAGGAGGAATTAAGTGACCATTCCGTAGAAGAAGGTATCTCCATAAAAAATAATTCCTTGACCGGCTTTTTTGCCGTATCCCGCTGAAATATCCTGATAGCAGCCTGACAGGCGAGAGAGGTATGATAGTGGTCGTTGTTAACATCAGCCGTATGATGAGTAAATACGGATTCAGCCTCAGTAACTGTAAGAATTTTTTCTATAAACTGTACCAGTTCAATATGAGGAACGGTGTTAAATTCAATGTTTGGAAAATTTCCCATATAGACTGTTTTTACTCCTAATATCTTGCAGCAATTAATCATATCGAGGTTAAGTTTTTCTGCTTCCGGCTTATTCTTTCTGGCATTTGCCTTACCGCAAAGAATACAAACATCCACCTTGTTTCCTTCTTCCGAAAGCTTGCTGATGGTACCTCCAGCCCCTAATACCTCATCATCGGGGTGTGCCACAACAAATAAATAATTCATAGCTATCCTCAATATGCGAATTAAAAGGATAAGTCCCACCGGTCTATCCTTCTCTCATAACAGATATTCACCTGCTCTTTTATTTACTTCTGACGGCTCTTTATAGGTTGGCACCGCTTCTTTTAGTGCCAGACGGATTTGCTCCGGTGAACCGGTGTTAATAGCTTTCTTTAGCTGCTGCAGGGAATGGGTGATTTGAGAATACGCAATTTCTTCCTGTTTTTCTATAAATATCTTATGATTGACCGTAGGAGTTAGTTCCCCTTTTCCGATCAACAACTCTTCATATAATTTCTCACCAGGTCTCAAGCCCGTTTCAATAATGTCAATGTCTTTATAAGGCGTAAGTCCGTTAAGTTTAATCAAGTCTTCTGCAAGCTTTAATATCCTGACCGGCTTACCCATATCCAGGACATAGATTTCTGCACTGGACGCCATCTCTCCCGTTTTTAATACCAGGCAGGCGGCTTCTGTCACCGTCATAAAATATCGGACTATCCTTTTGTCTGTTATGGTAACCGGACCCCCTCTGGCAATTTGCGATTGAAAAAGCGGTATTACCGAGCCATTGGAGCCCAGCACGTTTCCAAAGCGGACTGCTGTGAATTTGGTACTTTCACAATTCTTCATACTCTGCATAATCATTTCACAAAAACGTTTACTGGCTCCCATTACATTGGTGGGATTTACGGCTTTATCGGTAGATATAAGGACGAACTTCTCTGTTTTATATTCCTTTGCAGCATTAATGACATTATAGGTGCCAAAAATGTTGTTTTTAATTGCTTGTTCGGGGCAATCTTCCATAAGCGGTACATGCTTATGGGCAGCAGCATGAAATACCAGTTGAGGACGGTATTTCTTAAAAATGTTATTGATAGCAGCTTTATCCTGTATGGATGCAATTTCAACCACCAAATTAAGCTTATGATAAGTACTTGCCAGCTCCTGCTGCAGCTCATAGGCATTATTTTCATAATTATCCAAAACAATAAGCTGCTTTGGCTCTCCCCTCGTAGCCTGCCGGCAGATTTCAGAGCCAATAGTTCCTCCGCCCCCTGTAATCAGGATAACTTTATCTGTTAAAAATCGCTGTATATCCTCCTTCACAAGACTTACAGGCTTTCTTCCCAGTAAATTATCCGGTATTAGATTCAGTTTGTCATTTTTGCGGTTATTACTATCTTTACTATCCACCTTAACTGCTCCTTCCCGGCCAGAATTCATCTAAAACTATATTAATATATTCCTTATTTTCCGGTATTGTGACACTAAAGCAATTTTAAAGTACCGATAAATTGTCGATATATGTAACATTAAAAACACGAATAGCATAAGATATAAAGAACTACATTATATAGATTAAATCTGTACAATGAATCTATAGTTTAGAAAGGAGAAAAAGAATTAATGCCTTACGTTGTGTTTCAATTTATAATCATGATATTAATTCTTTTTATTACAGGCATTTTTGCAGACAGAATCTTCCGACTAGTTGCTTTTTGTAGAAAAACCAGCAGCGTGTATACCGCATTGATATTTAGTTTATTTATCTTCCTGATAGATATCTGGGGATTATTTATCTTTAAAGGTATAACCCATTTGCCAATGCTGGTTGACGCTTTTGATTGTCTGCAGTTTACAAGAAGATTTATTCTTCTTAGCCTACTAATTGGTGCTATATTAGGTGGAATCGCAGGCGTCTTTGGATGGCTCCTTTGTAGACTTCGTAGAGACACCTAAAAAAA
>JAEXGM010000162.1 GCA_023450835.1 Bacillota bacterium
GAATCGTAAATCTTCATTACAATCATCCTCTCAATAAATTCCTTAATATTATAATTGTAACTCATTGTTAACCCCTAAGATTATAACACATAATTTCTTGAGTTGCACATAGTTTTTATAGCCTGGGGAATGCTTTTTTCTTGCTGAAAAATGGGAGAGGGTGTATAATTATGGAAATAAATAAGGATGAGAGGATTGTATATGAAATATACACTAGGAAAGATTATTGGTGATAAGGGCGGTTACGGAAATGTTTTTGAGTGCAAATCAGAGTTAGGGCAAATCTATGCAGTTAAATTTTTAAAAGAAGATACAGAAGAAGAAATTGTATTGCGATTTCAAAAAGAAGTAAGACTAACAAATAGGCTCAATCATCCTAATATTATAAAGATTATCTCTTATAGTGTTGATAAAGATCGCAGATTTTATATTATGCCCAGATATAAATGTAGTTTAGCAAGTGTAATTTCGGAAATTTACAATGATTATGATAGGCAATATAAGGTGTTAAGTGAAATACTCAATGGCTTAATTTATCTACATAGCGAAGGTGTTATACACCGTGATCTAAAGCCTCAAAATATTCTCTATAATTCCGATACTGATATTGTATTAAATGATCTAGGTTTTGGGCGTCAGGTAAATTCTGATTCAGAAAGGTTGACTAGTTATGGTGAAGTATTTGGTACTCCTAGATATATGTCACCAGAACAACGTCGCAATGCTGAAAATGTTGATGATAGAACTGATATCTATGCACTCGGTAAGATAATAGAAGATATCGTCACTAATTTTAATGAATATCCGATTCAAGAAGTACAGTTACAATACGTAATTAATAAATGTACTGTAGATAATAAGGATCGAAGAATATCTTCGGTAATTGAGCTTAAAAGCATAGTGGATATTGTATACAAACAATTATTAAAGATAAGTTCAGATAACGAAATTGATAATCTGCTGGCGCAAATGCAGCTTGGAGGAATAACGGATTCTAATCTTATAAAATTGGGGTTATCGTTAATATCAGCTAATGATGGAGATAAAACAGAGGATTTCTTTCTTTCATTAAGCGAAGAAAATTATAAAAAAATAGAAGAAGATAACCTTGAAATTTCACAGAAGTTAATAGGTATTCTTAAAAATTATTATGTTAGACAATGGTGGGGGTTTGGATATACAGATACTATAGGAGAATTGTGCAAAAAAATATATAACTGGTCTGCGGATGCTGAAATTAAGGCATCTCTTCTATATACGATTATGAGTATTGGCATAGACCATAATAGATTTTATGTCATGGGTATAGCCAGAACGCTTATTAAGGACTTAAGTGTAAATCCAGCAGAAGCAATTGAATTAGCGAGTCTATTAAAAGAAAAGCGAGTAAGACTTTCGTATTTGGATATAAGTATAAGTGAATTACCAGAAGCAATAAAAGAATATTATGAAAAGTAAAGAAAGAAATTATTTCTATATCATGATACTAAAATGATACTAAAAAATGAACAAAAATAAAAAATCATCAAAAAATACAAAAAGAAAACGCTTAGTTTCTTGGTTTTATAAACCTTGAATTTAAGCGTTTTCTTGCGTATAATAGGGTGGGAGTAGAAAGTGTTTTTATTCACTATCCATTTACTAATATAGAATAAAAGTGTGTTCACTTTGTGAAGAGATTCTGAACAATGTATAAATAATAGAAAATCAAATTTTATAAATTGAAACTTTGATTTATAAAACAGCTAAGAACAAAAAAACTTACTTTTTTTAAAATTTGCGGAAAAATAATTGAGAGGAACGATATGACCTTAATTATATTGAAATATGGCTATTTTTAATTTATTATATAACTAAAACAGAAGTAATTATGAACTATACAAATCTGGCAGGACAAGGGTTTGGTAATCAATCTTTACTATAAAATAAACAAGAAGGTATCGTGGAATGAAAATTACAATAGACACCATTGGAAAAGAGCAGGAGGAAGAAATACTCATCCGGTGCCATGAAGTAACAGACGAGATTGTAGCCTATATAAATAGCTTTAAAAAGCAGGAAAAAGAATTGATAGGATACATACAAAATGATATCCATCGCTTATTCTTTAGTGATGTGTATTATTTTGAAGCGGTTGAGAATAAGGTTTTTATCTATTGCGAGAATAGGGTCTATGAATCGAAGCAAAAGCTATATGAGCTTGAACAATTGTATGAGAATCGCCGTTTCTTCCGCTGTTCTAAATCCACTATCTTGAATATTGAAAAGATCACCTTGGTTCGGCCATCAATCAGTGGCAGATTTGAAGCAATTCTTGACAATAAAGAAAAAGTGATTATATCAAGACAATATGTACCACAGTTAAAAAGTAAGATTGGGTTGGGAGGCTGATAATATGAATGAATCAAATTTATTTAGTAAAATGCTCCGGAATTATTTTATCATTTTTTCAGTTATTATATTATTAACAGCAGTTCTTAATCCAACGCATGCTTTTACCTTCAGAATAATTATCTTGGCGGCTTTATTTGCCCTTGCAGGGGATCTTACCAATCTTGTATATTATTCAAAAAAGGAATTATCTCACAAAAGCAGATATATTCGTAAGGTAATACATTTTCTTCTGCTGGAAGTTGTAATCGTTACCTTAGGCAATATCATGGGACAGGTATCAGGAGTGAAGCAAAGCGCCATATTAGCGCTAGAGGTTTTAGTGATTTGCATGCTAGTCTTATTAATTACCTGGTTGATTGATCGTAAAACAGCGAAGGATATTAATAAACAATTAGAAAACATGAGAACCAAAAGAAAAGAATAGCGTAATATATATCTGCGGTAAGTTTTCAACTTACCGCTATTTTTATACAGCTTAACAGCACGTAGTATCAACATGTTTCTCCCTATATTTACTTCTAGTTTTTGTTATGTTACCTTATGCGTATTAAAAAAGATTAGATGAGGAGATAATTATGACAAGTATAATATTTTTGTTATTTGTAGTGTTTGAAATCGCATTTACGAGTTATTGTCTATTTACAAAATCCATAAACGGCAAATTAAAAAGCTATGTACGCCTAATTGCCTTTATAATTTTTCTAATCCTTTGTATGCTGAAGGTGATTGAGTGGAGTATGCGATGGTATCTGCTTGGTGTTTTATTATTGTTCTTAGCTGGAAAGGGTGTCTATGTTCTAACTTCAACGAAGATAAACATAAAGCAATTTTGTCCAAGGAAGGTGATTCGAAAAGCAATTGCAATGATCGTGCTTTTCGCCTTTGTACTTATTCCGGCTTTTCTGTTTCCGCAACATAAGCCTTTACAGCCTACTGGAACATTTCAAGTTGCCACAGCTAAATTCACTTTTACGAGCGACACTATTACAGATTATTTTACCGGTGGTAAAAGGCAGGTGAATGTCGGCTTTTGGTATCCTAAGGATATCGATGAAAAATGTCCGCTGCTTATATTCTCTCATGGTGCATTTGGGATAAAAAATAGTAATTTTTCTGCTTTTGAGGATTTAGCCAGTCATGGTTATGTGGTTTGCTCAATTGATCATCCGGGGCACTCTTTTTATACTGTGTCAACAGATGGTAAAAGAACAATTGTTGATAAAGCATATATGAGTGAAGTTATAAACTCCAATAGGAAAGCTTACTATACCAATGCTGAAGAATATGAATTAATAAAGAAATGGATGAAAATACGTACGGAGGATATTAATCTGACCATTGATAGCATAATACGGAATGCAAAAGAAGCAAATACGTTCAATAATACACAAGTCCAGAATGATGATATCAGTAAGCTGTATCGTAGTATAGATTATGATAAAATAGGTATATTTGGACATTCCATGGGTGCAGCTGCAAGTGTGCAAATAGGAAGAGAGCGTAACGATGTAAGCGCTGTTATTAATATAGATGGGCCATATTTTAGTGAGATGACCTATGATGCTAATCTGGATGAATTTGTTGCGACCAGGGAACAGTATAACACACCAATTCTCAATATTTACTCAGATCAGGTATGGGTACAGTTAAAGGATGGCACTGATACTGGCGTCTATGCAGGCAATAAAATATCCAACCAAATATGCAAGGAAAGTTATGATGTGTATCTGAAGGGCACGAAACATTTGACTCTCACAGATTTATCCTTAAGCTCCCCTTTTCTAGCTTCCTTGTTAAACGGAGAAGCCTCTAAGGTTGATGCAAAAAGGTCTATTGAGCTTGAAGATAGAATTATATTAGAGTTTTTTAATGCCACATTAAAAGGAGAAGGAGACTTTACTGCAGCGGGAGTATATGAGCAGTAGTTTTTCTGTCCTTTATAGTGGCAAAGCATCCAGACCTAATACTTCGCAAACATAAGAGTTTTTAAAAATGTGCTACCGGCCATAGTTCCAAAAGTTATAGAGATACCAAAGGAGAGACAATGTAGTGTATCCTTTAATCAAGAACTATGTGCCAACTGCCAGTATAAAAGCCAATGGAAACCCAACATATAAAAATGCCGCTAAATTCATCACCTCTTTGAAGGTCTCTAATCATGCTAAATTTCAGAGATATTGAAAGAGGGTGAATTTAGCAATTAAGTAAGACTTCAAAATGGTGTAGAACATTTCACTTAAATATCCGAAAGAATTATCTGTGTTTTAACCCCGGCATCTTATAATAATGTTAATGATGAGAAAAACAGGATTTTGTGAGATGACCTGTGATATGCTCAAAGGCTTATATTCTCTGGCAATGAAGAAGGAAGAGTTAATCAGAATACAGCCATCTTTTATAATGTTACAAGATATTAATAAAAAATACAAAAAAGTTGTTGACGTGTTTATAATAATATGATATGATATAAAAGTTGTCGGAAACGACAGCAAAACACAAGAACCTTGATAACTGAACAGTGAAACAACCCTGAAATTTTCTTTAAAATTTCATTGAGAGATGGAAGAGAATGTTCCTTCTTATTTATAAGAAACGGACAGCATCGAAAATCGATCATAAAGAACC
>JAEXGM010000202.1 GCA_023450835.1 Bacillota bacterium
GCATATGAGGAGAATGAGAGAGTGCTGGGGAAGAAGTTTACGCCCCTGACGGTAGGAATTATCCCGAAGATGAGGGAATTGGACATGTTTTTACAGGAGAATCCCAGGTATAAGAATGTTATCAGGGAGAGCCATCCTGAAATTTGTTTTGGAAGATTGAATAATGGTACGGTATTAACAAAGAAATCGGAACAAGAGGGGATGAGGGAACGAATCAACATATTATCGGATTTTATTAAGGAACTGGATTTGGACAAGATAACAGGTCTCTCGAAAAGCTTCCGGTGCAATGCAGATGATGTTCTGGATGCCGTTTGTCTTTGTGTTTCTGCTAATATTGTGAGCCAGGGGAAATATCAGGAAGTTCCGGAGCATCCAATGACTGATGATACAGGGCTCCTGATGCAAATGATTATTCCGAAATGTTTTGAGTGAATTATTTAGAATGAAGAGTTGAAGTGCTTTGGGTTATTATGGCCTGACTTGCATTTGCGATGGGATTTAAAAGAGGGAAAGAATGTTGTTTTAAGATTATGGATTTTGATTCGGCAGTAAAAATAAAACTATTAATTATGCAGACGAATGAAATAATATACATATTGCATTATAAAAATACATGCACTTATGTCGGGGATTCCTTTGGAAAATAAAATTGTATTGTTCTTAAACTACCAGTAATTACATCTAAATTTAAAATTGTACTTTTGTATACAATTTTAATATGAGCTAAAAATCCAGTGTTTATCAGGAGTTTTGAGGTATTCTGCTTCTCTTCGGTAAAAAAAGGCAGGTTGACAGTGGGGGCGAAATGGTTTATAATCGGTGGGAAAGTAGGCATTTTTTGTGGTAACACTTTAAAGATTTAAAATGTATACTTTTATGAATGAAAACTGGTGAAAATGACGGCAGGCAGAACAAAAGTTTAACGAGTACAGCAGACAGTAAGTAAAAAACTGATGACCTTTGCATACAAAAGTGTCGGTTTTTATAAGTGCCAGCTTTGATGTATAATCTATAAGATTTTACTTGTGTGGATTAGAAATCGGGGAGGCATATGGCTAGAAAGGATGATTAGGTGAACGAATTGCTACAGAAATTTAATTTTTCAGATGATGTAAAAGCAATATTAAGTGGTTGTAAGAGCGTAGTAATACCTGCTACCAAAGAGGAATTACTGGCTCTTTCCTTTGGTCCGGATGGTGGAAATGAATTTGAGGTCAGATATGACGTTGAAGGAAAAGGCTCTGTCCTGGAAGCAACAGTGACCAGGTGCCGAAACGGTGTAATCGGCAACTATCCGGAAGACTATATGAGAAGAAGAGATCCGGACAGTCTTATTGTATCAGATGATAAGGAAACGGATAAGCCCAGATATGAGGAGGTTTATCATAAGGATTTCAAAGAGTTAAGAGATGCTACTTTTAATTGGCTGAAAGAACAGGATTTATTGATAGTTCCTTTTATGTCCGGCGGTAAAGAATATGGCTATCCATCCATTTTACTTGCTCCTGTTAATGCAGGTTTTTTTGGCGCTGCTATGGCCGATTTGCAGGAATTTGTAAGTATAAACGATATGGAAGAAGGGTTTACTCCGAAAGCTGTTGTTTATCTGGCTCCGCCATTTCGTCATACTCACTTTGACGGCAAGCAGGTGGTTGTTCATAACAGACTTGATGATATGCATGAGGTATTTTCTTATAATCTCTATCCGGGTCCCAGTGCAAAAAAAGGTATCTATGGCGTATTATTAAATATAGGTGAGAATGAAGGCTGGACTACATGCCATGCCTCCACAGTAAAAGTAATCACTCCTTACGACAATGAAATCGTTATCATGCATGAAGGTGCATCCGGCGGCGGTAAGAGTGAAATGACCGAAAATATCCATAGAGAATTAGATGGTAAGGTTGTTCTTGGTGTGAACACCATTACCAATGAAAAAACATATATCGAACTGGTTGATGCATGCGAACTTCGTCCTGTTACTGATGATATGGCATTATGCCATACCGATATGCAGAATGAAAGCCATAAATTAGTTGTAAAAGATGCAGAAGACGGTTGGTTTTTACGTCTTGATAACATTAAGAAATATGGGGATTCTCCACAGCTGGAAAGCACATTAATTCAGCCTAAGAGACCTTTAGTATATATTAATATGCAGGCTACCTCCGGTGCCACCTGTCTTCCTTGGGAGCACATCATTGATTCTGACGGCAAACCATGCCCGAATCCAAGAGTTATTCTTCCCAGAGAGTTCGTTCAGGATGTAGTCAGTGATCTTGTTGAGGTGGATATCAGAAGCTTCGGCGTTAGAACACCGCCTTGTACAAAAGAGAAGCCGAGTTACGGTGTTATTGGTCTGTTCCACATCCTTCCTCCTGCTCTTGCATGGTTATGGAGACTTGTGGCACCCAGAGGCTATAATAACCCCAGCATTAATTCTACCAATAAGATGACAAGCGAAGGCGTTGGTTCCTACTGGCCATTTGCAACCGGTAAAATGGTAACTCAGGCTAACCTTCTTCTGGAGCAGATAAAGAATTCTTCCCATACCAGATATGTATTGATTCCGAATCAGCATATCGGTGTGTACGAAGTAAGCTTCATGCCGCAGTGGGTAGCAAGAGAATATATTGCACGACGCGGCGGAGCAAAATTCAAACCGGAGCATTTAATTGAAGCACGCTGCAATATCCTTGGCTATTGCCAGAAATCTATCCGTATCGACGGAAGATATATTCGAAATGATTTCCTTCGCCCTGAGCTTCAGGCAGAGGTAGGTGTTGAGGGATATGATAAAGGTGCCACGATTCTGGTAGACTTCTTTAAGGCTGAACTTGCCAAGTTCAACACGCCCGAACTTGATCCTTTAGGAAGAAAGATTATCGAATGCTTCTATAACAATGGCACACTGGATGACTACTGTGACATCCTTCCTATGAGATATTAATTCTCAGCCAAAGAAATAGTGAAATTATTATAAATTAATGAGAGGAATACACTTTAATTTGTGTATTCCTCAGATTGTAGACAAAGTCCAGGGCTTACCCTGGACTTTTCACCACAAAGAGCTCAAAAAGTCAACATTTACAAGACTTTAAGGCTCTTTTTTGCTATACTATAGATATAAAATACAGGTGGTGTGATACTTATGATGACACAGAATAACGATAAAAAGAGAGAACAAGTTCAGATGTTTTGTATGGATGACATGGTCCCACAGGGCCATTTGCTCCGAATAATAGACAGAGCGATCAATTGGAACTTTATCTATGACCTTGTAAAAGATAACTATTCTCAGGAGAATGGACGACCAAGTTTGGATCCGGTAATGCTGATTAAAATACCCTTCATCCAGTATCTGTATGGAATCAGAAGCATGCGCCAGACTGTAAAAGAAATCGAAGTAAATGTAGCATACCGCTGGTTTTTAGGACTTGAAATGATGGATAAGGTTCCACACTTCTCAACCTTTGGAAAAAACTATACAAGACGCTTCAAAGATACCGATCTTTTTGAACAGATCTTCTCACATATTTTAATGGAATGTTATAAGTTTAAACTGATAGATCCCAGTGAAGTTTTTGTCGATGCCACTCATGTAAAAGCGAGAGCAAACAATAAAAAGATGCAGAAAAGAATTGCGCGGGAAGAAGCTCTGTTCTACGAAAACTTACTGAAAAAAGAGATCAAGGAAGACCGTGAAACACATGGAAAGAAACCCCTAAAAGAGAAACCGGATGATTCGGATGACAATGATCCTTCTTCCGGCTCTGCTGGCGGTGGAGAAGCAAAAACGATGAAAGTCAGCACATCGGATCCGGAAAGCGGCTGGTTTCGCAAAGGAGAACATAAACATGTTTTTGCCTATGCAGTAGAAACAGCATGTGATAAGAACGGCTGGATATTAGGCTATTCCATACACCCGGGAAATCTGCACGATAGTAGGACCTTTAAAACCATCTATGATAAGATCAAAGGGATAGGAATGAAAACGCTTGTTGCAGATGCAGGTTATAAAACACCAGCTATTGCAAAGCTGCTGATTGATGATGGGATAAACCCACTATTCCCGTATAAAAGACCGATGACGAAAGAAGGATTCTTTAAAAAATATGAGTATGCTTATGATGAGTATTATGATTGCTATGTTTGCCCAAACAACCAGGTACTTCGCTATAGTACAACAAACCGAGATGGTTATCAGGAATACAAAAGCTGTGGGATGATCTGTGAAAGCTGCCCTTATTTATCTCAATGTACAGAAAGCAGAGATCATGTAAAAGTAATCACAAGACATCTATGGGAATCCTATATGGAACGTTGTGAAGATATCCGTCAAACACTTGGAATGAAGGATCTTTATGCCAGGAGGAAAGAAACGATTGAAAGATTATTCGGAACGGCAAAGGAGAATCATGGGTTCCGCTATACACAAATGTTTGGGAAAGCCCGAATGGAAATGAAAGTCGGGTTGACTTTTGCATGCATGAATTTAAAGAAGCTAGCAAAGATGAGACAGGGAACAGGTCGTTTAAGGCCGTCTTTTAGTGTATTATTAATAGAATTAGGAAAAGTGATAAATAAACATAGAAAAAAGGCCCTAAGATTTGCATCCTAGAGCCGATTTGTCTACAGTCTGAGGAATACACTTTAATTTGTGTATTCCTCTTTTATTTTTAGGAGGATATTTATTGCGCATAGCTTACATATATATTACCAAGTACTTTTTAAGAGGAATGTATGACACAGGAGGAACGCAATAAAATAATAAGCAATAATTATGCCGATATAATAGTGGAATATGATGCCGATCTTGATAGATTAGAAGGGATCTCCGGTGAAACTATGATGAAGCTGGATGAGACCTATGCAGTTATTTATATACCGGTAAATAAGGCTCTTGGAAAACTGGTTGAGGAAATTGGGTATACTACAATTCCTAAAGTATTCGGAGTGGCCGATTCCCTTACCTATGAAGCAATTGGCCTTAACAGGCTGTTAACTCTTCCGGGACTTAACCTGAGAGGAGAAGGTGTAATTATTGGAATTGTTGATACGGGAATTGATTACCGCAATCCGGTTTTTATGAATAGTGATAAAACCACAAGAATTATATCAATCTGGGACCAGACCATTGAAAATCCAGATGCCCCGGAAAGTACCTTTTACTATGGAAAAGAGTTTACACAGAGTGATATTAATACAGCACTTCAAAGTGACAATCCTCTTTCCATTGTGCCTACCAATGATGAAAACGGACATGGCACTGCTATGGCCGGATTAGCTGCCGGAAATGTCGTTGCAGAAAATGATTTTGCCGGCGTAGCATCTGCTTCTGAAATTGCTGTAGTGAAATTAAAACCGGCAAAAGATGCGCTGCGTGATTATCTTTTTGTTCCAAAAGATGTAGATTGTTTTCAGGAAAATGATATTATGGCAGGCGTACTGTATCTTGTGAATCTCTCTAAGGCAAGAAAGAAACCAGTTGTAATCTGTATCGGACTTAGTTCCAATATGGGAGGGCATGACGGCAGAGAGCCTATCAGTCTTATGTTAGCTGCTCTTGCTGAAAGAAATGGAGTTATTATTGTACTTCCAGGCGGAAATGAGGGAGCTGCCGGTCATCACTATTATTCTAATATTGACAACAAGATTGGATATGATACTGTTGAGCTGAATGTGGGGAAAGGAGAGAATGGTTTTACTATGGAGTTATGGGGGCAGGCGCCGGGTGTATACTCCATTGATATCACATCTCCTTCCGGTGAGTATATCCCAAGAATACCGGCAAGGTTAGGCGAAAACAGGTCTATACGGTTTCTGTTTGAAGACACTACCCTCAATATCAGCTATCAGATTGCAGAGGCACAAACAGGAGATCAGCTTATATTCATGCAATTTGTTAAACCGGCCGAAGGTATCTGGCGAATTAAAGTATATGGAATAAAAGATATCAGTACAGGCTTCCATGTATGGCTTCCTTTAACCGGTTTTATAAAGGAAGAAACCAAGTTTGTAAAACCGAATCCGGATACCACTATAACAACACCTGCCAATGCCGGCATCCCAATTACGGTTACAGCTTATGATTATAGAAATCAGAGTCTCTATCGAAATGCCGGAAGAGGATATACAAGGCTAAACGGCATAAAACCGGACTTAGCGGCGCCGGGCGTAGAATTATTATGCCCCGGCAGCAACGGCTATGTTCCGAAATCAGGAACCAGCCTTGCAGCGGCTGTCACAGCAGGAATATGTGCTCTGATTGTTGAATGGGGACTGGTAAAAGGCAAAATGGTATATATGGATACTATTGAAGTAAAGCAATTTCTTATCAGAGGAGTAAAGCGAGGTGCAACGGCAACTTATCCCAACAAGGAATGGGGATTCGGTATGATTGACATATACAGGACCTTTGACAGTTTAAGAGGTGAGACACTTCAGAGATAAAAATGATGAATAAGCTTAATCCTGTAGAAGCATACTTATCTTGAAAAAAGAAGAGATAAGGAGGTATTTATGCCAAAAGACAGTCAGCCGGATAATAAAAAAGCACGTATGGAAAAAGCGGATAATCAAACTCCGATAACTCAGGAGAACCAGAATCAGACCAGAAACGCAAAGAAAAAATCTATAAAGCACAATGATGTTTAAACATCAGGAAAGAGATAATTATGGCAAAAGCAGGAATGAGACGGCCGGATGAAGACGAACCTCACGGAACGATGGAGCATATAGGACTTACCAGAAAGAAAAATGAAGAAAAACCGGTTCCGGAGATTCAGGGAAAAGCAAAAAGCGGTCATGAGAAGGCAAATCCAATAAAATATGACGGTAAATGGTAAAATCAAAAGGGCTGCTGCATGAAAATTGCAGCGGCCTTTTTGTAAAGGCCAAAACAATTTTCAGAATAGATTATGGAATTAGATAATATATGTAATTGGGGGTTGCAAAGGTTAATCCCGAGTATTATAATAGGGATTAAATTGGTAGGGATTAAAAAATATTGAAAAATAAACAAGTATTGTTATAAAAAATATCCCTATTTACTATGAATGAAAGGTAGATGGTGAGCATTATGTCAGAAAAGTTACTGGAAATAAAAGGGCTTAAGGTCAGTGTTGAAGGAAAGGAAATATTAAATGGATTAGACCTTTCTATTGATAAAGGAGAAACTCATGTCATTATGGGACCCAACGGAGCAGGCAAATCCACTCTGGGCTATTCTATAATGGGACATCCGAAATATGAAGTTGAAGAAGGAAGTATACACTTTGAAGGAGCTGACATTACATACGAAAAAACGGATGTAAGAGCTAAAAAGGGGATTTTTCTATCCTTCCAGAACCCGGAGGAATTATCCGGAGTAAGTTTGGAGAGCTTTATGAGAACTTCGAAGATAGCAGTTGACGGAAAGCCATTAAAAGTCCTTTCTTATAGAAAAGAAATGGGAAAAACCATGGAAAGCCTTGGCATGGATAAAGAATACGGAGACCGTTATCTCAATGTGGGATTCTCCGGAGGCGAAAAGAAAAAGTCTGAAATTCTTCAGATGCTTATGCTGAATCCCAAGCTGGCAATATTAGATGAGACGGATTCAGGCCTTGATGTGGATGCGGTTAAAATAGTGTCCCAGGGAGTAAAAGCCTTTAAAAATAAAAATAATTCCCTTTTAATAATTACCCATAATACTAAAATACTGGAATATCTGGATGTTGACCATGTGCATATTCTTGTTGATGGTAAATTAGTAAAGAGCGGAGATGCATCTCTTATTGAGGAAGTTAATCGAAAAGGATTTAAAGAATTAGCCTTTAATTAAAATTAGCCAAAGAGAACATTTCAACCATTAAAAAGAATCCAGGGTGCTAATGAGCACACAGAAGGGAGCCAATATGGAAGCTGTTAAAAATAAGACCTACGTCGAGGATGTGAACCGGAGTATTTATGATATAAAGGATAAAGTGAATGCTTCCTATAAGACTTCAAAGGGTCTTACCTCCGGAATTGTAAATGCTATATCCTTAGAAAAGAATGATCCGGCATGGATGAGAGAATTCAGGCAGAATTCCTTGAAAATATATAAAGAATTGGATGTTCCGGTGTGGGGTCCCAGTCTCGAAGGCCTTAACATGGAAGATATCGTAACTTATGTCAGACCCAATACAAAAATGCAGTTAAAGTGGGAGGAAGTACCGGAAGATATCAAGAATACCTTCGAACGTCTTGGAATCCCTCAGGCTGAGAGAACTTCCCTGGCCGGTGTCGGTGCCCAGTATGACTCTGAAGTGGTCTATCATAATGTAAGAGAAGAAGTAAAAAGTCTTGGTGTTATCTATACGGATATGGAAAGTGCCATCAGAGAACATGAGGATATTGTGAGGGAACATTTTATGAAGTTAGTGACTCCCAGAGACCACAAATTTGCGGCTCTTCACGGCGCCGTATGGAGCGGAGGTTCCTTTGTATATGTTCCGCCGGGTGTATCTGTAGAGATACCGTTGCAATCCTATTTTCGATTGAATGCACCGGGAGCAGGCCAGTTCGAACACACTCTGATCGTAGTAGACAAGGGAGCCAGCCTGCATTTTATTGAAGGATGTTCAGCACCGAAATACAATGTTGCCAACCTTCATGCCGGATGTGTGGAGTTGTTTGTAGGAGAAGGTGCGAGACTTCGTTATTCTACTATTGAAAACTGGTCTAAAAATATGTTTAACTTAAATACCAAACGCGCCTCCGTAGAAAAAAACGGAACTATGGAATGGGTATCAGGCTCCTTTGGTTCAAGAGTGTCCTATCTCTATCCCATGAGTATCTTAAAGGGTGAAAATGCGAAGATGGAGTACACAGGCATTACCTTTGCGGGTAACGGACAGAATCTGGATACCGGTGTTAAAGTAGTTCATGCCGCTAAGAACACCTCTTCTCATATGAGTTCCAAATCTATCTCAAAGGATGGCGGATGTTCGACTTTCCGAAGTGCCGTTGTCATGGGCGCCGAAGCAGATGGTGCTAAATGTGCGGTATCCTGCGAATCCCTGATGTTGGATTCCAAATCAAGGTCTGATACGATTCCTGTTATGGATATCCGAAATGACAACGTGGATATTGGCCATGAAGCAAAGATCGGAAGAATCAGTGATGATACGATATTCTATCTTATGAGCAGGGGCCTTAGCGAAGCAGATGCCAGAGCTATGATAGTGAGCGGTTTTGCAGAACCTATTGCCAAAGAACTTCCTTTGGAATATGCTCTTGAAATGAATCAGCTTATACGTCTTGAAATGGAAGGCAGCATTGGATAATCGCGGTGCATTGGCAGCTTGTGAGGTTAGCAGGAATTATTGAAAAGCATAATTCCTGCACAAATATGTGCTGGCGCCCACATTTGCGGTGCGTTGGCAGCTTGTGAGGTTAGTAGGAATTATTGAAAAGCATAATTCCTGCGCAAATATGTGCTGGCGCCCATAATTGCGGCGCGTTGGCAGCTTGGAGGTTAATATGGTACTCGAATTGAAAGAAGCAAATAAACTGCCGGTGAAGACTTTTCGCTGGCTGGGTGTGAATGAATTAAAACTTAAGAGGGAGATACCGAATATCACCCCTTTTTATAAAACCGAGCCGGAAGGAGAGGGGGTAAAGGAGCTGGTAATAACCAGAAACAATACTTTTTCCTCAGAGAAACTGCCGCTTACCGGTATGGGAGAAGAGGCAACGGAATTTATCCGTCTGAACAAGAATCAGGAGATGACTATTACTGTTCCCAAAGGTACGAAAGTAAAAGCACCTGTATTTCTAAAATACAATCTGAAAGAAGAAAATCCTGCCTTAATTGAAGAAACCTGTATTCTTGCAGAAGAAGACAGCGAGGTTACCCTGGTCGTTACCTATGAAGGAGAAGAAGCGGAGGATTTGTTTCATGGAAGCCTTTTTTTTCTTAAGGCCGGCAAGAATGCACTTATCCGTCTTATTCAGATACAGTTGCTTCCTGACAATGCCTTTCATTTTAGCAATGTTGGCGCTGTGACAGAGAGCGGCGGACAGATATATATTACCCAGTGTGAATTGGGTGGAAGCCATGGAATCAGTGGTATCCTGGGAGAATTAAAAGGTGATGAAAGTGAACTGCACGTAGATACCGTTTATTATGGTGACAAAGAGAGAAATCTTGATTTTAATTATGTGGCAAATCACTATGGAAAGAACTCCAAAAGTGATATGAGAGTAAATGGTGCTCTTGCAGATACCAGTAAGAAAATATTCCGTGGAACCATTGATTTTAAGAAAGGGGCTTCCGGCTCCGAAGGTGCAGAGGGAGAATATACTCTATTATTTGATAAAACCATTAAGAATGTATCTGTTCCCTTAATCCTTTGCGGTGAGGAAAATGTATCCGGTAAACATGCCGCAAACAGCGGAAAGATTGATGAAGAAAAACTCTTTTATATGATGTCCAGGGGGCTGAGTGAAGCAGATGCCAAGAAGCTGATGGTGGAAGCCTGGTTTAATCCTGCCTTACAGACAATTCCTTCCGAAGAGCTGAGAGAAAAAGTGTCCGAATATGTTAAGGGGAGGTTAAGCCATGTCAAATCCCTATAGAAAAGATTTTCCTTTGTTAAATCAAAAGGAAAGAGAAAAACCGCTTATATATCTTGATAATGCCGCAACCACTCAAAAACCGGAGGCCGTTATTAAGGCGGTAGAAGATTATTACAAAGAATACAATGCCAATCCTTACAGAGGTCTGTATGATATCAGCGAGAAGGCGACGAAAGAATATGAAGAAGCCAGAGAAGTTACGGCTGAATTTATTCATGCAAAAGAGCCGGCTGAAATTATCTTTACCAGAAATGCGACAGAAAGCCTTAATTTGATTGCTTATAGCTTTGGCAGAAGTATTTTAAAGGAAGGGGATGAGATTCTGATTCCCATATCGGAGCATCACAGTAACCTGCTCCCCTGGCAGCTTCTGGCAAAAGAAAAAAAGGCTGTACTTAACTATTTGTATCTGGATGATAATGGTCATTTAAAAGACGACGAAATAGAGGCCAAGATTACAAAAAATACTCGTATTGTAGCTTTAGCTCATGTCTCTAATGTACTGGGTACCATCTACCAGGTGAAGAAAATCATTGAAAAAGCTCATGATGTGGGAGCATATACGGTTCTTGACTGTGCCCAGAGCATACCACATTTCCCTCTTGATGTAATTGAACTTGACACGGACTTTGCAGTTTTTTCCGGGCATAAGATGTTAGGACCTATGGGAATAGGCGTTTTATACGGTAAAAGAAGGCTTCTGGAGGAGATGCCGCCTTTTCTGACCGGCGGTGAGATGATAGATTTTGTTTCAGAACAGGAGGCAACCTTTGCCCCGCTTCCACAAAAGTTCGAAGCAGGAACTCCTAATGTAGGTGGTGCTATCGGGCTGATGGCGGCAATAAACTATATTAAAGATACCGGTTATGATAAGATTCAGGAGATAGAGGAAGAACTTACTGTCTATGCTCTTGACAAATTGAAAGAATTGCCCTATGTTACCATATATGGAGAAAAGAGTTTCAGTGAAAGCCGCAGCGGAGTTATCTCCTTTAATGTGGCGGAAGTACATCCCCACGATGTTTCCTCTCTTTTAGACGCAGATGGGGTCTGTATCCGGGCAGGACATCATTGTGCTCAGCCTTTGATGCGCTATATGCAGGCGGCTGCAACCTGCCGAATCTCCTTTTATTTTTATAATACGAAAGAAGATGTCGATGCTTTTATCGAAAGTCTTAAAAAAGTAAGGAGGTGGCTCGGACTTGGGGATTGAAAATATTTATTCGGATATATTGAGAGAACATGCGAATTCCAATCATAATAAGCATCATCTTGGGCACCCCACACAGACAAAACGCGGAATTAATCCAAGCTGCGGTGATGAGATAGAATTGGAATTGCAGATAGAAGACGGCATTATTCAGGATGCTTCCTTTGTTGGCAGCGGTTGTGCCATATCCCAGGCTTCCGCTTCAATTATGGTGGACTTGATAAAGGGGAAAACAGTGGAAGAAGCAAGGCTGCTGGCAAATACTTTTACCGGTATGATAAAGAATGAGATAACAAGTGAAGAAGAATTGGAAATTCTGGAAGATGCCATTGCATTAAAGGACATCTCTCATATGCCTGCCAGAGTAAAGTGTGCGGTACTTGGGTGGCATACTTTGGAGGATGGCATAAAAGAAGTTTAAGAACAAACTATGTAAAACAGTTGTATAGATGTATAAACTCTATGTAAATGAATGAAACTTAATATGTAAAAGTATAATAGTGCCATATAAAAGTGTAAAGAGCAGCTTTTATATGGCGTTTTCTTATATTGCATATTTTGGAAAATTTTTGTTTTCTTTACTTGCATATCCCGCCCTGAATATATAAAATAATACTAAAAAAGTACAAAAAAGAGAGGTGCTCTATGACAAGATTTGATGAACTCTACCGCAAGCTTGCAAAAGATTATGTTGAAAATAAAGAGGGTGAAAATAATTATGATGACTATGATCCTCATCATCTGGACTGCCTGTTGAACCCTGAAAAATATCCGCCTATTCTGCAGATCGGAGAATGTAACTGTCCAGCTGGCGGACCTTCAGCCTGTGTTGACAGCTGTATCTTTGAAGCCATAACAAAAGATGAGAACGGAAAGCTGATTATCGATAAGGATTTATGCGCCGGCTGCTGTGCCTGTGTGGATGCCTGTAAGGCAGACAAGTTAACGGCCAGCCGTGATATACTGCCGGCATTATCTGCACTCCATCAAGCCAAAGGTCCGGTATATGTGCTGATTGCGCCGGCCTTCTTAGGACAGTTTAATGAAGATGTGACTCCCGGAAAGCTTCGGAATGCATTTAAGTACCTGGGCTTTGCCGGTATGATTGAAGTTGCGCTTTTTGCTGATATACTGACCTTAAAAGAGGCTCTGGAATTTGATAAAAACATAGTAACGGAGAGAGATTACCAGCTTACCAGCTGTTGCTGCCCCATGTGGATCGGCATGATTCGAAGAGTCTATCATGATCTGATGCCCCACGTACCGGGAGCGGTCTCTCCGATGGTCGCATGCGGACGTACAATAAAGGTTATTCATCCCGATGCTACAACAATCTTTATCGGGCCTTGCGTGGCAAAGAAAGCGGAAGCCAGGGAAAAGGATATCAAGGATGCCGTAGACTATGTGCTTACCTTTCAGGAGGTACAGGATATCTTTGAATTTGCAGGAATTGATCCAGCAGCCATGGAAGAGAGCGAGAAAGACCATTCTTCCAGAGCCGGACGTATCTATGCCAGAACCGGCGGAGTAAGTGAAGCCGTAGAAAATACGCTGGAACGGTTAAGCCCTGACAGAAATCTTCCTATTAAAACAAAACAGGCCGATGGAGTTCCTGCCTGTAAGCAGATGATTAATGACTTAATCGAAGGCAAGACAGATGCCAACTTTTTTGAAGGAATGGGCTGTGTGGGCGGCTGCGTGGGCGGACCCAAGGTTATGATTGATAAGGCCGAAGGGAAGCGGCATGTAGATGACTACGGTGAAAAGGCTGCCTATGCAACACCTATTGATAACCCTTATGTCATAGAGCTGCTTCACCGCCTGGGATTTGATACCGTAGAAAGTCTGCTCAAACACAGTGACATATTCACAAGAGATTTCAGAGATTAAGAATTGTAATTTCAGAGCCTGACTGAAAGAATTTCCGTTTAGGCTCTTATTTTTATGATAGGGATAATTATTTTGAATATTAAAAGCCCTACACAAAAAATTTGCACCAAATAGAAAAGTATAGATCTTCGCGTCAAAACTTTTAAAGAGAGATTATGAAAAAATAATAGTTAAATAATTAACAATATTTTAATGGTTAGTGCGAAAAAGTTGTGTGTATAATTGTTATAAAAAGGCAATTAATATTAAATTATTTGTAAGGTTTATGTATAGACAAAAGGAGATATGTAAAATACTCTAAAAATAAAGACAATATATAAATTTGCTGTAGATTTATTATAGAAAATGGTGTATCATTATCCCGTAATTTAAAATCGGAGCAGTCTTTGGAATTTTCCATTTTCCGGTTGAATAGGTGTGAAAGTAATAAAAATTCATGCCGTTACAGTAGGTGAATAGGTTTAGGATTAAGATGTTTTCAGCAGACGGAAATTATATTATTTTGCGGAAATTGTAATCTGTATCCAGGGTGATTTGAAATAATTAAAAAATTCACAAGGAGGATAAGCACATGAGAAAGACCAAAATAATCTGTACATTAGGCCCTGCAACAGACAAGGGAGATGTAATGAGGGAGTTGGCTTTAGCAGGAATGGATTGTGCAAGGTTTAATTTTTCCCATGCAGACCATGAGGAACATTATAACCGTTTGGTTCGTTTAAGACAAATCAGGGAGGAATTGGACATCCCCATAGCAGCATTGCTGGATACCAAGGGACCTGAAATACGTATCGGCAAATTTGCTGATAAGAGGATTGAACTGGTCAAAGGACAGACTTTCACACTTACTACCAGACATATTGAAGGAACAAATGAGTGTGTATATATAAATTATGAGCATCTGGTAAAAGACGTAAATGTAGGCTCTACTATACTTATTGATGATGGATTGGTTGAACTTACCGTTGAAGAGCTTACGGATACAGATATTATCTGTACTGTAAAAAATGATGGAGCTATTTCTGATAACAAGGGAGTAAATGTTCCCGGATCAAAACTTACAATGCCTTTTATCAGCACCAAAGATAGAGAAGATATTATCTTCGCTATTGAAAACGGCTATGATTTTATCGCAGCTTCCTTCACAAGAAATGCAGCGGATATTATGGAAATCCGTAAGATAATGGCTGAGTATAACTGCACTACCACTAATATCATTGCCAAGATTGAGAACATGGAAGGCGTTGAGAATATTGACGAGATAATCGAAGCGGCTGACGGAATTATGATTGCCAGAGGCGATATGGGTGTTGAGATACCCTTAGAAGATGTTCCGGTCATCCAGAAGATGATTATTAAAAAAGTATATAACGCCGGTAAGCAGGTTATCACAGCTACTCAGATGTTAGATTCAATGATGAAGAATCCCAGACCTACAAGAGCAGAAGCAACAGACGTTGCAAATGCTATCTATGACGGAACCAGTGCTATCATGCTCTCAGGAGAGACAGCCGCAGGTTTATATCCCGTTGATTCTTTAAAGACTATGGTTCGTATCGCCATCCGTACCGAACAGGATATCGATTATAAAAAGCGTTTTAAATTACTGGAGACAGAGAAGAACCCCAGTATTACCGATGCAATTTCTCATGCGACCTGTACAACTGCCCATGACTTAAATGCTGCTGTTATTATTACAGTAACCAAGTCCGGACAGACAGCAAGAATGATATCCAAATATCGTCCTTCCTGCCCGATCATCGGATGCACAACAGAACAGCATGTATGCAGGCAGCTCAATTTGTCCTGGGGTGTAAAACCGCTCATGATAAAGGAAGAACGGGATACTTTTGTGTTATTTGAACATGCAGTATCAAAGGTAGAAGGAAAAGGTTATCTGCACGACGGCGAACTGACTGTAATTACAGCAGGTGTGCCTCTTAGAACCTCAGGAACCACAAATATTATCAAGGTTCATATTGCAGGAACTCATTTTAATAATTAGTCGAATAAAGTAAAGAGCGGAGAGTATATGGCAGTTTCGATACTTCATAGTTTAAATGAAAAACAACAAGAAGATATACGAAAGCTTATAGCTGTCTGCAATGAATACGACGAACTGAAACGACAGCCGGACTTAAAGGAAGAGGATAATTATAATGCGGAGCTTAACAGTTATTACTGTTATTATGAACAGGATAACCTGCTAAGCGTCCTGATAATATATCAGCCTTTTGAAGAGGAAGCCGAAATCACAGCTTATACCCTGCCTTCTTATCGAAGACAGGGTTATTTTAAAGCTCTTCTTAAAGCGGCATGGAAAGAGCTTAAGAAGTTCGGTATTCTGCAGATAGCTTTTGTAGTTGAGTATCAAAGCAAAGACGGTAAAGACTGTGCAGCTGGCCTTGGCGCAAATATAGAAAGGTCAGATTACCTTATGGTTTATGATTATAACGCAATAAGGGAAAGGGAAGTTATAGAGAGTTCGAAAGAAATCATTGTCACAGATTTAACAACCGACAACATGAAAGACGGTATCAAAGTCTTTCGTCAGATATTTAACTGGGAAGAGGAACAGATTGAAGAGGTGATGCGAGAATCTTTGGGTTCTCCTGATTATCATACCTATTTAGGCTATGTTAACGGGAAGATTGCAGGTACATTAAGTGTATATCAACGTGATACGTCTGTCTCCATCTTTGGTTTTGGTATTCTGAAAAGGTATCGAGGAAAGGGATATGGGAAATGTTTTCTGAACCATATTTTGAGTATCTATAAGCAGGAAGGTAAAGAAAAGGTGATTCTTCAGGTAGAAAGTGAGAGGCAGGAGGCCTTTCATCTTTATAAAAAGACAGGTTTTACTGTTTTAGAAGAATACGACTATTATTATATGGATATATAAAAGTGTTACAGTCACAAATATCCGGATACGGCATAAGATAGTGTTAAAAGATTATACGAGGCTTATATGGCTTATACAATCATTCTGGATCCCGGACATGGCGGTTATGATAACGGTGCGGTTTATTTCGGAAGGATGGAGAAGTATGATAACCTTGACCTTGCACTTGCTGTTGGTGAGATATTGGACAGCAATGGTGTGAACGTATTATTTACAAGGACAGAGGATGTCTACGTATCACCTTTGGAACGAGCTTATATGGCGAACATGGTACCTGCAGATTATTTTGTATCTATTCACAGAAATTCAAGCCATACACCAAACACCTACAGCGGGGTGCAGTCTTTGGTATATAGTATGAATGACCCTTCGGAACAGCTGGCTGAAAACATTAACAAAGAGCTGGAAGAAGTAGGTTTTACAGACCTTGGCATTGCAGTCAGAACCGATCTTGCGGTGCTGAGGAGAACAGTTATGCCCTCCGTACTGGTTGAAGTCGGATTTATTAATTCAGATGCGGATAACACTTTATTCGATGAGAGATTTGATGATATCTCCTATGCAATTGCAACAGCGATACTTGATACTCTTGGTGTTCCGCCTACCAATGAGGGTGAACCATCAAATGAAAATAATAATACAGGCGGAAACATGAATGATTACACGAACGGCAATACTAATGGAAATATGAACGGCAATATGAACAATACCAATGGCAACATGAACGGTAATTTCAATAGAAATAATATGAACAATACCAATGGCAATACAAATAACATGAATAACAATTATAATGGAAACACTGGTAACAATGCCAACACAAACGGCACTTTAGGGCAGCATGAGAGTTCTGAAATTGATACGGAATACCAGGAAGGTGAAAACCAGACAGAACAGCCTACTTACCATATACAGCTTGGTTTGTTCAGAGACGGCAATAATGCAAGAAACCTGGTAAATAATCTGAATCAGGCAGGTTATATGGCCGATATCATAAACCAGGGAGACCTTTATGCTGTGGTAACCGGTGAATTTAGTTCTCTGGATGAGGCAGAAGCGGCAGAAGATACTTTAAGACAACTAGGATACAGTACATTAATTGTAAGAAATGGAAACAGATAAAAATCAAGGATTGGTGCTAATATCTATCAGATAATTGCATCAATCCTTTTATTATAAAAAGTTTTCTAAATATTTCAATACAGGAACGATTTATATAATTTCACATAAATTAGAAATAAAAAATGGTGTTTACCTGATTTGAGCAGTGCCTCATCTAGCTGATGGGGCATGCAAAGGGGAGCTATCAGGAATTTGAGATACAGTATGCCAAGGGAGCCGGTATAATATGAATGATGGGGAAAGGCATATGATAATTAGTGAGGAGTATGCAGATTTTGTTGTGGAATACGATAGTAAATTCAGTTTTTTTGAACGATATCAGAATAGTACGTATAATCTTATCAATGAAAAGTATGCCGTACTTCATGTACCGGTTACTTATTTTGGAAATAATGCAATCCAGGAATTTGGATATCCTTATATACCAAAATGCTTTGGCTTAACAGCCTTTATCAATGGAAATGCAGAAGGAATAAGTGCCCATAATGTTTATACCGGTGAAAATACCGGCAATGGAGTACTAATCGGAATAGTGGATTCCGGGATAGATTACAGGAACCCTCTCTTTATCAAAGAGGATAATACAACTAAAATCGAATTGCTGTGGGATCAGACAATTGACAATAACCAATACCCTGACGGATTCTATTATGGAAGCGAATACACTTCCAACGATATAAATATGGCATTACAATCAGAAAATCCTTTAATGATTGTGCCTTCTACGGATACGATTGGTGAAGGTACTGCTATGGCAGGCGTTGCAACGGGACTGTCCAATAATATGACAGGGTCTATCGGAGTGGTTTCCGGCGCAGGTCTGGCAATTGTAAAGCTGAAAACAGCAAAAAAATATCTGATGGATTTCTATGGTATTCCGAAGGAAGCTGTTTGTTACCAGCAAAATGATATTATGATGGGAATTGAATATTTAATCCGCAGTGCCAACAAATTGGGTAAGCCCGTTGTTATATGCCTGGGACTTAGTTCTTCACAAAGTTCTCATAAGGGAGAAGACATCTTATGCAATTACCTGAATGAAAATGCAAATCAAGCCGGAGTATGTATGCTGATGGCTTCCGGCAATGAAGGGGATCAGAGGCATCACTATCACAAAAACCTCCTGGCTACAGATACGACAGACACTGTGTACTTACAAGTAGGGGAAAAAGATAAGAATTTTACTGCGGAAATGTGGGGGTTTCTTCCCAGCCTTTTAAACGTAAAAATTATCGCCCCTGACGAGACAATAATATATGAGATACAGGCCGGCTTTTCCCTTCAGCAGAATGTCAATATCTTATATCAGGAAACCCTTATATTTATTGACAGGTACAATAGTGAAACCTATTCTGAGCAGCAATTAATTATGTTCCGGTTCCGTAATATGATAGAGGGGGTGTGGAAGTTCATAGTTTCCGGCACCGACAACTTACAGTCGGAATTCCATATCTGGCTTCCCATCCGCAATTTTATTACAGAAGAAACCTTCTTCTACAATGCTAATCCCTTTACCACTATATCAGCTCCGGGAAATGCGGAATTTCCCATAACCATAAATACTTTTGAGCCTGTAAGCATATCCCTGGCTTCCTTTACAGGAAGGGGATTTACAACTGCCGGACTTCCGAAACCCTCTGTGACAGCCCCTGGTGTCAACCTTCTTGCCCCTACCATTTTTAATACCATTGAACCGATATCCGGAAGCAGTATGTCAATAGCTTATGCAGCCGGCATCTGTGCAGGACTCATAGGCGAAAGTCTTGAGAGAAGAGCAGCAAATATCATTAATACAGCCGCTGTAAAAAATACGCTGCTGATTAGTGCGACCAGACAAAAGAATATCAATTATCCCAATCCGGAATGGGGTTATGGTTATATTCAATAAAATATAAACTTGAGCTTGAAATATTTTAGATATTTTTCTTGACTAATAGTATTTATCATATTACTATATGAGTAGCTTTAAGCAATATAGACAATAAAATAAAATCGGATGATGGAATTGGGAGAGACTGTGGTGTACACGGCGCCGAAGGGGATTCGCGATAACTCTCAGGCAAAAGGACCAATTTCGGACGATACTCTGGAGAGCGCAAGCACCGACGAAGCAACCTCTACCATTTTAGAGGGAATCTTTCAGGTAAAAAAACGGAGGCGTACTAAGTTTATTTAGTACGCCTTTTTTTCGTGTTAATGAGAATTTTTAAAAAAGGAAGGAAAAGTATGGATAAAAAAACACCTCTTTACGAAAGTCATATCAAGTATGGCGGCAAAATCGTACCTTTTGCGGGATATCTTTTACCGGTTCAATACGAAACCGGCGTAATCGCAGAACATATGGCTGTTCGAAAATCAGCCGGTCTGTTTGATGTTTCCCACATGGGGGAAATTTTTCTGACAGGCAAAGATGCACTGGCGAATGTTCAAAAGTTAGTGACCAATGATTGCTCTAATATGTATACCGGGCAGGTGAAATACAGCCCTATGTGCTATGAAGACGGCGGAGTAGTGGATGATCTTCTGGTATACAAAAGAGAGGAAGAATCCTATCTCCTGGTAGTTAATGCCTCTAATCGTGAAAAGGACGCTAAATATATGTCTGAGCATCTTTTTGGAGAGGTAAAGATGGAGGATGCCTCCGATTTTATTGCCCAGATAGCGCTACAGGGTCCGGCTGCGGAAAAAATATTATCAAAGCTGTGCCAGGTATCTGATATTCCGGTAAAGTATTATACCTTTAAGGAGAATATTAAAGTAGGTGAAATTACCGCATTAATCTCCCGAACCGGTTATACCGGCGAGATGGGGTATGAACTGTATGTAAAAAATGAGGACAGCGAAAAGCTTTGGGAGCTGTTACTGGAAAATGGTAAGGAAGAGGGGCTGATTCCCTGCGGCCTCGGAGCAAGAGATACTTTGAGACTGGAAGCTGCCATGCCGCTGTATGGACATGAAATGGATGAGACTATTACGCCTCTTGAAACCGGATTATCCTTTGCCGTAAAGTTTTCAAAAGAGGATTTCCTTGGAAAAGAAGGCATCCTAAACCGTGGAGAGCCTATGAGAAAACGTATTGGACTGCGCATAACAGGGCGTGGAATTGCAAGAGAGAATTGCCCGGTATATGCCGGTGATACATTGATTGGATACACTACTTCCGGTACTCATTTGCCATTCCTGGGATATCCGGGAGCTATGGCCATTGTGACAAAGGATTTTGATACACAGGCTCCGCTCTCAGTGGAGATCAGAGGAAAAAAGGTTGAGACCATAGAAACTCCTCTTCCTTTTTATAAAAACACAGTTAAATAATAATAATATATGTAAGAGTTATATCAAAATTTATATGTCAGACAGCGATAACATGATAATAAAAGAATATATATTAAAATGACCAAATGGAGGAATTGTATGAGCAAATTATTATTTACCAGAACACATGAATGGGTGGAGTTTTTGGATGAAACAACCGCAAAGATAGGTCTTACTGATTATGCACAAAAAGAATTGGGGGATTTGGTATTTGTGAATCTTCCTGAGGAAGGCGATGAAATCAGCGCAGGAGAAAGCATAGGAGATGTGGAATCCGTAAAGGCAGTATCAGAAGTTTACAGCCCTGTCAGCGGTACTGTAAGAAAAATCAATGAAGAACTCTTAGATCACCCGGATTATATTAATTCCGAACCCTACGAATCCTGGTTTGTAATTTTTGAAGACATCACAGACAAAGAAGAGCTGTTAGACAAAGAGGAGTATGAACGCTTTATAAACGGGGAGGAATAATCGTGGGAACTTATGTGCCTAACACAAAAACAGAGCAAGAGGAAATATTAAATTCCTTAGGCTATGCCAGTATGGAGGAACTCTTTGTTACTATACCAAAAGCAGTACTTCTGGGCAGAGCGTTAGATATTCCGGACGGTATCAGCGAATTGCAGGTCAAAAATAAGATGACTAAAATTGCAGGAGAGAATAGGGTATTTCCTTCCCTTTTTCGAGGGTGCGGGGCCTACAGGCATTACATTCCCTCCATTGTGAAGCAGGTAGCGTCAAAGGAAGAATTTATGACTGCTTATACTCCCTACCAGGCTGAAATAAGTCAGGGAACCCTTCAGGCAATCTTCGAGTTCCAAACTATGATCTGTGAGCTTACCGGCCTTGATGTGGCTAATGCCTCCGTGTATGACGGCTGCAGTGCCGCTGCGGAAGCTGCTATTATGTGCCGTGAGAGAAAAAGAAACAGGATACTCCTTAGCGGAGCTATGAATCCGCAGATAATTGAAACGGTAAAGACCTATATGCATGGTACCGGAGCTGAGGTTTTCGTAGTGCCGGCTGCAGAGGGAGCTACTGACAAAGAAGCATTGAAAGAGCTGCTGGATGATAAAACTGCTTGCTTTCTGGTACAGCAGCCTAATTTCTATGGAATTTTAGAGGATTATGAGGAACTGGGCAGGATTACAAAGGAATCCGGTGCCAGATATGTAATGAGCTGTAATCCTATACTCCTGGGAATTCTAAAGACTCCGGGAGAGTACGGAGCAGATATTGCAGTAGGAGAAGGGCAGCCCCTGGGCCTATCCTTATCTTACGGCGGACCATATCTTGGATTTATGGCCGCTACTACAGAATTAATGCGTAAATTACCCGGAAGAATTGCAGGACAGACAAAAGACGCAAAAGGAGAAACAGCATATGTGCTGACCCTCCAGGCCAGAGAGCAGCATATCCGAAGAGAGAAGGCCTCAAGCAGCATTTGCTCCAACGAAGCACTTTGTGCGCTGACAGCCAGTGTCTATTTAAGTGCCATGGGTAAGGAAGGGCTAAAACAGGCAGCTGCCCTTAGTATGTCAAAAGCACATTATCTTGCGAAGGAACTATGCAGCCTGCCTGAGTTTTCGATGGCATTTGGAGGGGATTTTGTGCATGAATTTACCACGGTTTATGAAGGCAATACAGATAAACTTCTAAAAGGGTTGGAAAAGTACGGTATATTAGGCGGACTTCCGCTTCAAGGAGCCGATACCGGTAAGATTATATGGTGCACTACGGAGATGAATTCCAAAGAGGATATCGATGAGCTTATTGACAGGATTAAGGAGGTGCGGTTGCATGAAACTGATATTTGAAAAGAGCAAGAAAGACAGAGGAAGTGTACTGCTGCCGCCCCTTGATGTACCTGAGACCGAATTAAAGGCTTGCTATAAAAGAGAGAAGGAGCTTCATTTGGAGGCTTTGCCGGAAACGGATATCAGCAGGCATTATACGGAGCTTGCAGACCGTGTATACGGTGTAAATAATGGATTCTATCCTCTTGGCTCCTGTACCATGAAATATAACCCGAAAGTCAATGATGAAATGGCTGCGCTGCCAGGGTTTGCAGATATACATCCCCTTCAGCCGGCTGACACTGTTCAGGGAGCTCTCAAGGTAATTAGTGAAACAGAAAAGTTATTAAGTGAAATCACCGGGATGGATTATTATTCCCTGCAGCCTGCAGCGGGAGCTCATGGAGAGTTTACAGGACTTAAGTTAATCAGAGCTTACCACGAAAAAAGAGGGGATGTTAAGAGAATCAAGATTATTGTTCCCGATTCTGCCCATGGCACTAACCCCGCCAGCGCGGCTATGGCAGGCTTTGAGGTTGTAAATATAGCTTCTACGGATAAAGGCTTTGTTGATGTAGAGGCTCTTAAGAAAGCGGTCGGTGAAGATACAGCAGGCTTTATGCTGACCAATCCCAATACTTTGGGACTTTTTGACGAGAATATTCTTGAAATCACCAAGATAGTACATGATGCGGGCGGCTTGAACTACTATGACGGAGCTAATCTGAATGCCATTATGGGAATTGCAAGGCCGGGGGACATGGGGTTTGATGTTATGCACCTTAACCTCCATAAAACTTTCTCCACACCTCACGGAGGTGGTGGCCCGGGAAGCGGTCCGGTAGGCTGTAAGGAAATATTAGCAGCTTTTCTTCCTGCACCAAGGGTGAAAAAAGACGGTGATTACTACGTCTTGTCAGAAACAGGAGCGGATTCTATTGGAAGAGTAAGAGGCTTTAATGGTAATTTCCTGACACTGGTGAGAGCTCTGACCTATATCCTGACCCTTGGAGCCGATGGTGTGAAAGCATCTTCCCAAAATGCGGTACTCAATGCCAATTATTTAATGGAGAATTTAAAAGATACTTATTTAACACCTTTTTCCGGACCGTGTATGCATGAATTTGTAATCAGCCTGGAAGAACTTAAGAAGGAAACAGGAGTTTCTGCTCTTGATATGGCAAAAGCACTTTTGGATTATGGGGTACATCCCCCGACCATGTATTTTCCTTTGATTGTCCATGAAGCATTTATGCTGGAGCCTACGGAAACCGAGAGCAGGGAGAATCTTGACAAGGTAATTGCCATCTATAAAGAATTGTATAAAAGAGCGAAAAAAGACCCTGAAGATATTAAGAATAGTCCTAAAAAAACAGTAATCGGCCGCCCGGATGAAGTTATGGCAGCAAGAACTCCGGTAATACGCTATGATTTTACCTAATACAGGAGGAACCCGCTTGATAAAAGAACTTAGCTATTGTATCGCAAAGGGCGTTAATCCCTATGAAAATTTGGCATTGGAGGAATACCTTCTGGAACACGTGAAGGAAGGAGAATGTATATTATATCTCTGGCAGAATGAGAAGACTGTGGTTATCGGCAAAAATCAGAATCCCTGGAAAGAATGCCGCATAGAGGAACTAAATAACGACGGCGGAAAGCTTGTCAGAAGACTTTCCGGCGGAGGAGCCGTATTCCACGATCTTGGCAACCTCAATTTTACCTTTCTTGTCCGCAAGGAAGATTATGATGTCAAAAAGCAGATGACGGTCATTGTAGAGGCAGTAAAAGCACTTGGAATACCGGCAGAGATTAACGGAAGAAATGACATTACGGCAGAGGGAAAGAAATTCTCCGGCAATGCTTACTATACCGACGGAGTTCATTCTTACCACCATGGTACGATTCTAATTAGCGTAGACAAAGAGAAACTTTCAAAGTACTTAAATGTATCCAGGGATAAACTGGTTTCAAAAGGTGTGGATTCCGTAAAAGCCAGAGTTGTAAACTTAAATGAATTCAGAGAAGACATCACGGTGGACATGGTTCGGGAAGAGCTAGTGAAAGCTTTTTCTTTCAGTTTTAATCTGCCGGTAAAGAACTATGAGTTAGAAAATACAGGAGAAGAAATACTTCATGACCTTGAGAAAAAATTCTCCTCCTGGGAATGGATTGCAGGTGAGAAACTTTCCTTTGATTACCGGATGGAAAGACGTTTCCAATGGGGCGGTATTGAAATCCAATTAAAGGTTGAAAAAGGAATCTTATCTGACTTAAGAGTTTATTCTGATGCCATGGAAGTTGCTATCTTTCAGGAAATAGAAGAGCAGTTAAAGGGCTGCCGCTTTAGCAGCAAGGATATGGCGGAACGTTTAAAGCAACTCAAATTAGCTGAAGGTGATATGGAAGATATCCTCATTAATATCACGGATATGGTGATGGAGGAGCAGGTTTGAAAGAAGGAGAAGACCATGGAAGAAAAATACCAGCTTATCGTAGTAGGAGCCGGGCCTGGAGGTTATGAGGCTGCTATACGGGCAGCTCAGCTTGGATTAAAAACTGCCCTGGTGGAGGAGAAAGAACTTGGCGGAACCTGTTTAAACAGAGGCTGTATTCCTACAAAAACACTGCTTCATAGCTCGAATCTTTACTATGAAACAAATAATTTTGAGGAACTGGGCTTAAAGATTGATGGTATTTCCTATGACCTTGGGAGTCTTTATGAAAGAAAGAACCGGGTAGTAGAGAAGATACGAAACGGAATTGGCGGTCTCCTAAAGGCAAATAAGATAGATGTTTTTTATGGCAGAGCAGTGGTAGAAGGCTCTGGCAAGGTAAGGATTTTCTCAAAGGAAACAGGGGAAGAAAGGCAGCTTGAAGGAGATAACCTGCTCCTTGCTGTCGGCTCCAGACCATTTATACCGGATATCCCCGGAACAGACCTTGATTTCGTTATGACCAGTGATGATATTCTGGAGAGAAAGCATGATTTTAAGAAGCTTATCATTGTAGGCGGCGGTGTTATCGGGTGTGAGTTTGCTACAATCTTTACCCAGTTTGGAATAGAAGTGGAGATAGTGGAAGCTGCGGATAGGATATTGCCTTCCCTTGATAAAGAAATCTCCCAAAGTGCTTCTATGAATCTTAAGAAGAAGGGGGCACTCATCCATACAAAGTCAAGGCTTGAAAAGATTGAAAAGGATGAAGAGCCTGCCGGTTCTTTAAAGCTTACTGTTTCCGCTGCCGATACTTTAAAGGAGCTTACTGCCGATGGGGTTCTTATTTGTATCGGAAGAAAGGCCAATGTAGATAATCTTTTTTCAGCGGGAGTAAATCTGGAACTGGATAAAGGCAGGATAAAGACCGATGAGAGGTTTATGACGAATATGCCCGGAATCTATGCTGTCGGAGATGTGACCGGCGGTATTCAATTAGCTCACAATGCTTCCGCCCAGGGTATTACAGTGGCAGAGCTGATTGGCGGGATAGAACCCTCCATTAATTTAAACAGCGTTCCTTCCTGTGTGTATATGAATCCGGAGATTGCATCCGTCGGCTTATCGGAAGAAGAAACTAAAAAGGCAGGAATTGAGTTTGCTGCCGGTAAATACCCTATGTCAGGTAATTGTAAGACCCTTCTTTCCATGGATGAAAGAAGCTATATCAAAGTAATAACAGAGAAAGTAAGCGGTAAACTTCTTGGCGCTCAGATAATATGTGCAAGAGCAACGGACATGATCGGAGAATTTTCTCTTGCCATAGCAAATGGACTGACAGCAGAAGAAATGCATGCTGCCATCAGACCTCATCCTACTTATGAAGAGGGAATATCAGAAGCTTTGGCGGATACCCTCACAGGTGCAATTCATCTGATGCCACGGAAATAAATTTATTAATAATACAATTTTGGCAGTACAGGATAACAGATAAATCTTAACGGTTAAATGTTGCTTAAGATTATCTGTTATTTTGTTACTGCCTTATCTTTTTCAAGCCTTTAGAACAACAGACTTTATAGGATTTATAGAAAAAACCTTGTTAAAATGTTGAATGTTGAATTGAGATACTTTATTTTTTATATTGTATATGGTATTATATATATAACAAAAAAAGAAGAACATATCAGGAATTATGATATAAAGTAAAAGAAGGGAAGGATAGGTTGAAAAAACAAAAAGCAGTTTTTTCAACTACGTATTCAGGAATATCAAATCGAAGATTTGATATTCACGAAAGGAGATAAAATCCATGAAATCCATTCGATTGGATCTGGATAATCAGGAGAAGATGGTACTTATAGCAAAGGCGCTGTCAATCGACGCACGGATAGAAATAATCCGGCTTTTGTATAAGAAGAGCTATAACATTAATGAGATAGCAGAGCAGTTAAAGCTGCCTCAGTCCTCAGCTGCAACCCATGTAAAAGTACTGGAAGAAGCAGGGCTCATAGAGACAGAGCTGGTGCCTGCCAGCAGAGGTTCCATGAAGATTTGCAGGATTTCCTTGGAATCTATAGAATTTCTGATGAAAACGGAAAGAGAAGAAGACATTGAAATAATTCATATGCCCATTGGCAATTATGTTGATTATTATGTAGAGCCAACCTGTGGGATTGTTAGTGAAAAGGGTTATATTGACGAGGAAGATGAGCCCCGATGCTTCTATAATCCATACCGCACCGCAGCAAAGCTTTTATGGTTTGGCAAAGGGTATGTGGAATACCGTTTCTCTAATCATTTGCTTACCAGCAGACAGCTAAAAGGAATGGAAGTTTCCATGGAACTTTGTTCGGAGGATCATGAATACAACATGGATTATCCCTCGGATATTACCTTATGGGTGAATGGAATGGAAGCCGGAACCTGGACCTGTCCCGGTGATTTTGGCGGCAGAAGAGGTAAGCTGAACCCTTCCTGGTGGCCGGATAAGAACACCCAATATGGTATCCTTAAGACCTGGATATTTAACCGGGAAGGAACTTATATAGACAAGGAGCAGATAAATCAAACTTCAATAGAAGCCTATCATCTGGAAGCAAACCCTTATATTTCGGTAAGGCTTGGAATAAAAGAGGATGCGAAACACATAGGCGGCATTAATTTATTCGGAAGCAGCTTTGGCGATTACCAGCAAGATATACGGATGAAACTGATATTTTAAACAATTTATTGAATAACAGGAGGAATAAGATTATGAAACAGGAATTGTTAAAAAACTTTGAAGAAGTATTTGGTGTAGGAGAAGTGGAACTTTTCTTTGCACCGGGAAGGGTGAACCTTATCGGAGAGCACACCGACTATAACGGAGGTCATGTATTTCCCTGTGCTTTAACTATCGGTACTTACGGTGCTGCCAGAAAAAACGGAGAAAAAGTACTGCGTTTTTATTCTCTTAACTTCAAAGAACTGGGTGTGATTGAAGTTGCTTTAGAAAACCTGGTTTATGACAAAAAAGACGACTGGGCCAACTATGCGAAAGGTGTAATTAAAACTTTACAGGATAGAGGTTATTCCATTGAAGAAGGTATGGATCTGCTTTATTACGGCAACATTCCCAATGCCTCCGGACTGTCCTCCTCTGCTTCCGTGGAAGTTCTGACAGGCTTCATGGTAAAAGAATTATTCGGTCTTACTATCAGCCTGGTGGATATCGCACTGGTAAGCCAGTATGCAGAGAATCATTTCATTGGCGTAAACTGTGGTATTATGGATCAGTTCTCTATTGCTATGGGTAAAAAAGACCACGCCATCTTCTTGGATACCAGCGATCTGTCCTATGAATATGCACCGATTAAGCTTGAAGATTCCAAGATTGTAATTGCCTGCAGCAATAAAAAGAGAGGACTTGGCGATTCCAAATATAACGAAAGAAGACAGGAATGCGAAGATGCTCTGGCAGCTCTGCAGAAGGTCGTTGATATTAAATCGCTGGGAGAATTAACAGAAGAAGAATTTGAGAAGTACAAGGAAGCAATTGGAGATTCCACCCGCACTAAACGCGCGAAACATGCCGTATATGAAAATCAGAGGACAATTAAGGCAGTAGAAGCACTGGGTGCCGGAAATATCACCTTGTTCGGAGAACTTATGAATGCTTCCCACGTATCCTTAAGAGATGATTATGAAGTTACCGGAATAGAGCTTGATACGCTGGTAGAAGCTGCCTGGGAGCAGGAAGGGGTAATCGGCTCCCGTATGACCGGAGCAGGTTTCGGCGGTTGTACGGTAAGTATCGTAAAAAATGAAAATGTAGATAGCTTTATCCAAAAGGTAGGAACGATTTACGAAGAAAAGATAGGCTATAAAGCTGACTTTTATGTAGTAGAAGTTGGCGACGGCCCTGTAAGGTTATAATGAAGAACTTCTTATACAAGTTTGTTGCTGCGAAGGAAAGAACATTTGCCAAATGTCCGTTGGTGTGAATTAGAGTATAAAAAGAAAGGCAGGAGAAAAGTATGACAATATTAGTATTAGGCGGGGCAGGTTACATTGGTTCCCATACCGTTTATGAATTGATTGAAAAAGGTGAGGATGTAGTTATCGTTGACAATCTGGAGACCGGCTACAAGGAAGCTGTTCATCCGAAAGCCAGATTCTATCAGGGAGATATCCGTAACAGAGAATTCGTTGACAGCGTATTTGAGAAAGAGAAAATTGATGCGGTTATTCATTTTGCTGCCAATTCCCTGGTGGGAGAGAGCATGACAAATCCCTTAAAATACTATGATAATAATCTCTGCGGAACAAAAGTTCTCTTGGAGTCCATGATAGCTCATGATGTGAAAAAAATCGTATTTTCCTCTACTGCTGCAACCTATGGCGAGCCTGAGAGAGTACCCATCCTGGAAAGTGATAAGACAGAGCCTACCAACTGCTATGGAGAGACCAAACTTTCCATGGAAAAGATGTTTAAATGGACGGACAGAGCTCATGGCCTGCGCTATGTATCCCTTCGCTACTTTAATGCCTGCGGAGCTCATAAAAGCGGACAAATCGGAGAAGCGCACAATCCCGAGACCCATCTGATACCTCTGGTACTTCAGGTCCCTAACAAGAAGAGAGAAGCCATCAGTATCTTCGGAGATGATTATGATACCATAGACGGCACCTGTGTAAGAGATTATATCCATGTAACAGATTTAGCGCAGGCCCATATTCTTGCCGTTGAATACCTGATGAAGGGAAATGAAAGTGACATCTTCAATCTCGGCAACGGAGTAGGCTTTACCGTAAAGGAAATTATCGAGGCGGCAAAAGAAGTTACCGGTCAGGATATCCCGGCTGTGATATCTCCAAGAAGAGCCGGAGACCCTGCAAAATTAATAGCTTCCAGTGAAAAGGCAAAGAAAGTCCTTGGTTGGAAACCGGAATTCGTCGATGTAAAAGAAATCATTGAAACTGCCTGGAAATGGCATCAGACACATCCGGAAGGATACAAGACAAAATAATTGAACGAGAAAACTAACGTGAAATTTAAAAAGCAATTTTCACTTTCTATTAAGGCAGTTTCGCAAGTAGACTTGCGAAATGCAAGGGAATTAGGTTGAAAAAACAAAAAGCATTTTTTCAACATCCTGATTTGTACGTGCGCCAAGGCGCACAGATGGGAGTTACTATGATATTTGAATACATCAGGGCGTTGATGGAATACGCAGTTAATACGGGACTGACAGCAAAAGAAGATAAAAATTATACCCTTAACAGGCTTTTAGAAGCCCTTGGTCTGGAAGAATATGAAGAGCCGCAGAACAGCCCCTCCTATGAGGAAATAATTAAGGGCGGACTTGAAACTATCCTAAATGGAATACTGGACTATGCGGCAGATAAAGGGATGCTGTCCGGAGGCATAGTATACAGGGATTTATTTGATACGAAATTAATGGGACTCATGGTTTCGCCTCCCTCAACAGTAATTAATAAATTCTATTCTCTTTATGAAGAAAGCCCGAAATCGGCAACAGAATATTATTACAAACTCAGTCAGGACTCCGATTATATCAGAAGGTATCGTATTATTAAGGACCAAAAGTGGGTTACCAAGACAGAATACGGAAGCTTGGATATCACCATAAACCTTTCAAAACCGGAGAAGGACCCCAAGGCCATTGCAGAAGCAAAATTAAAAAAGCAAAGCGGATATCCCAAATGTCTGTTATGCGTGGAAAATGAGGGCTATGCCGGCAGAGTGGATCATCCCGCCAGGCAAAACCACAGAATTATTCCGGTCAGAATTAATAATCAGGAATTTGGATTCCAGTATTCTCCCTATGTTTATTACAATGAACACTGTATTGTATTAAACAGTGAGCATACGCCAATGAAAGTCGACAAAGAGGCTTTCAGGAAGCTTTTTGACTTTGTAAAGCTTTTTCCTCATTACTTTGTAGGGTCTAACGCAGACCTTCCCATTGTTGGCGGTTCTATTCTGACTCATGACCATTTTCAAGGCGGTAATTATGAATTTGCCATGGCAAAAGCACCTATTGAAAAGAAATTTCAGATAAAGGGCTTTGAAAGCGTGGAAGCCGGGATTGTAAAATGGCCTATGTCTGTTATTCGCCTTAGAAGTAAAGAGGCAGAGGAACTGATAGAACTTGGGGATTATATATTAAAATCCTGGAGAACTTATACCGATGAAGAAGCTTTTATCTATGCCTATTCCGATGCTTCCGGCAAGCTTTTGAATACAAAGGAAGCAATAGAAAAGACACAGGCAGGAGAAAGTGACCTGGAGCCTCATAATACCATAACTCCCATAGCCAGAAAAAAAGACGGTATCTATGAATTTGATTTAGTACTTCGGAATAATGTAACTACCAAAGAACATCCTCTTGGTGTTTATCATCCTCACAGCGAGCTTCATCATATCAAGAAGGAAAACATCGGACTAATTGAGGTAATGGGCCTGGCCGTACTGCCGGCCCGCCTTAAGAAAGAGATGGAAGAACTTCGTGACGCTATACTAGGAGCAAGAGTAATTGGAGAAGAAGAGGAAATCTATAAGCATAAGGAATGGATGGTAAGCTTTCTGCCAAAATATCCTGAAATTACATCAGATAATATTGATGCAATCCTGCAGGAAGAGATTGGTCTGGTATTTTCAAAGGTATTGGAGCATGCGGGAGTCTATAAAAGAGACCTTGCAGGTCAGGAAGGCTTTGACAGGTTTCTTGTGCAGTTAGGCAGAGTATAAAGAAAAGGATACTAAAATAGACTCAAAATATAATCAAAAGCATATAATGAAATTTCTCTATAAAGATATCATGATAAAGATAGATTCACAAAGGTATTACCTGAATTAGTATTTAATAAAATATAAAATTGCAGCAATAGCCCTTCTATGTTAAGATACCTTCATAGAAGGGCTATTACCATAATATAGGACTGATTTTCATTTTGTATTATTTCTGTGTTTTTGAATTCCTGCATAAATAAGGCCGGATATATAAGACATTACTCTCCATATTAAGATGCCAAAGCCCATAAAGATAAGGTCAAATATTAATATACCAGCAATATATTTCATATAAAATATTAATCCCATCACTCCCTATAAAGAAATAACAAGATTATTCTCCTTTCCTATGGTCCTATGGGCGTTTTTTCTATGGTTTTATTTCTATCTTATTTGATTATACAGTTATTTACTGGAAAAGCAACCGAAATCATAGGTTTGGTCATATACAGTCCACATTCCTTTCATATAATATGGGAAGCGATTAAATAGTATAAAATAAGAAAATAAAAAGGCAGGATTTTATTAGAATGAAGCAGGAATTTGACTTAGAAAAATATATGACGAACGGTGTGGAAAACATCGTAAAAGGAGCGTTAAAAGCTTCCCTTTCCAACCCCAAAGAGAGTATTTTTATGGCTAAATATGCTCTATCCAGTAAAAAAGCGGCGGCAATAAGAAGAAAAGCAGAAGAAGCAGGTGAGCATATACCGGCTTTTCTCATTGCCAGCATTACAAGCAAATGTAATCTGCATTGTGCAGGCTGCTATGCAAGAGCCAATCATGCCTGCCATGACGAAGAAGAAAAGAAACAGCTAAGCGAAAAAGAATGGACAGCTGTGTTTAAAGAAGCAAAAGAAATCGGCGTTGGCTTTATTCTGCTTGCCGGAGGCGAACCCCTAATCCGTAAAGATGTACTGGAAGCTGCTGCTAAAATCCCCGATATTTTATTTCCGGTTTTTACAAACGGAACCTTAATCGGAGAACAGTACATAAGGTTATTTGATAAGCATAGGAATTTGGTCCCTATATTAAGTATCGAAGGCAGAGAAGAAGGGACGGATACAAGAAGAGGAAACGGCGTATATGAAAAGCTTCTTACATCCATGGAGCTGCTGCAACAGAAAGGTATTTTATACGGTGCTTCCATAACGGTTACGACTGAGAATATTAAAGAAGTTACTTCTTATGAATTCTTAAATCAACTGTATCAGAAAGGCTGTAAAGTAGTTATTTATGTAGAATTCGTTCCCGTTACCGAAGAAGCGAAAGAGCTTGCCCCGGGTGAATATGAGAGGGAATACTTAAATAAGGCATTAGCAGATATCAGAGAGCACTACGAGGATATGGTATATATCTCATTTCCGGGAGATGAAAAGACCTCCGGCGGCTGTCTTGCAGCGGGACGCGGGTTCTTTCATATCAATTCCCAGGGCGGTGCGGAACCCTGTCCTTTTTCTCCCTACTCCGATATTAATGTACGGGACACAACACTGAAAAAAGTCCTGCAATCCAGATTATTTGTAAGGCTTCGAGAGGAAAATGTGCTTATGGAAGAGCATACGGGAGGCTGTGTTCTATTTGAAAAAAGAGAATTGGTAGAGGAACTTTTAAATTCCTGATTATCTGGGTAAAAACAGGCAGGTGTTTAACTTCCGTTTACATTACAGTGATATTATATAAATAGAGTTTATAAAAGGATAATTCATATGTGAAATTAAAAGACATTTTCCACTTTTGATTAAAGTGAGCCAAGGCGCGAATAATAGTTAGGTTAAAAAAGCTGTTTTTCAATACCGATTAATGAATATTCAATTTAAGATTGAATATTGAGGAAAGAGGACATTATGAGTAAAATCATGATTGTAGATGATGATCCCAATATCAGAGAGCTGGTTTGTGCACTTTTAAGAAATGGTGGTTTTGAAACCTGTGAATCCAAAGACGGACGTGATGCATTGCAAAATATCACAATGGAAGGTCCTGATCTTGCCATTGTAGACCTGATGATGCCGAATATGGACGGCTATGAGCTTTGCCGTAAGCTGCGTCAGTATTATGAGAATCTGCCGGTACTTATGCTGACAGCAAAATCAGAATTGAGCTCCAAGGTAAAAGGCTTTGAAGCCGGAGCGGATGATTATCTGACTAAACCCTTTGAAGGAGACGAATTACTTCTTAGGGTAAGAGCCTTGCTTCGGCGGTATAAAATTGAAACCTCTCAGGTGATTCAGATTGGGAATCTTACCATTGATAAAAACAGCTACTCCGTGACATTAGACGGCAGGAAAGAAGATATTCCCATGAAAGAGTTTGAGCTGTTATTCAGGCTGGCAGGCTTTCCGGGCAGAACCTTTTCGCGGGACCAGTTAATCGAAGATATCTGGGGGTATGACTTTGACGGCAATGAGAGAACACTGGATGTGCATATAAGCAGACTGAGGGAGCGCTTCCCCCTTGAGCAGTCCGGATTTAAAATAACCACAGTACGGGGATTGGGATACCGTCTGGAAGTGCTGTGATTATTAAAATCAGGATTTTTCAAATGTCTTTGGAAAGGTATGGTTTATTAAAATGAATGATGAGCACAGGCAGCAGCATGACCGCCATTCTGTGGGATTTGGTTTTCTTGCAGTAATGGTTGTTTACGGCATTGCCTTAATTGCAGGGTATGGAGTTACCCTTGTATTATACCATTTTACAGGACGTCCGCCGGAGTTACTGGCACATGTTCTATCAGGACTTATTGGGTTACTGCTCCTTATCTCGGTAGTCGGTTTACTTACCTTTCTGCGGAAGCATATAGGCCAGGACATGCATCAAAATATCCATGATATTATTACAGATGCATTAAAACAAATATCCCAAGGTAATTTTGATATATTTTTAGATGCAAAGAATAGTGATGTTCATCATGATTTTGCAGAAGCAATCAATGATATGGCTAAGAATCTTGGGAATCTGGAAACTATGCGGCAGGACTTTATTTCCAATGTATCCCATGAAATCCAGTCGCCGCTGACTTCTATCAGCGGTTTTGCGGCTTTATTGCAAAAGAACGATCTGTCTGATGACCAACGACAGCGATATGCAAGGATAATCGAAGCCGAAAGCAAACGTCTGTCCAGCTTAAGTGATAATCTGTTAAAGCTGTCTACTTTGGACAACAATAAAGTTCCTTTATCCAAAAAGGAATTTCGGCTGGACAAGCAGCTTGAGCGTGTCGCACTGACCTTAGAACCTCAGTGGTCGGCCAAAGGGCTGGCACTGGAGGCAGATTTGGAGAAATGCAGCATTCTTGGAGATGAGGATTTATTGTCCCAGGTTTGGGTGAATCTGCTTCATAATGCAATTAAATTTACTCCGGAAGGCGGACATATATGTATTGTGCTGTCGTTAGAATCGGAAGCCGTTGTTGTAAAAATATCTGATACAGGGGTTGGTATTGCACCGGAAGATCAGATGCATGTTTTTGAGCGGTTTTATAAGGCAGATAAGGCCAGAGACCGTTCTCTTGGCGGCAATGGGCTGGGTCTGTCATTGGTAAAGAAGATTGTGGAACTGCATGGAGGAAGAGTTACGGTAGAGAGTGAAGTCAGTAAAGGTACTATTTTTACAGCAGCACTGCCGCTAAAATAATTCTGTTTACACTCCGTTTAAATTGTATTTAACCTCCGTTTAATTTGAGGCTGTATTCTATAGCCATCAAATCAAACGGAGGTTTTTTAGATGTCAGTCACGAATCTATTCTTTTACATAATTGACAGACGGAATAATTTTATATCTGATTGCAAGGAGGCGGCAGTATGGGCATGATTGAAGTTAACAATTTGGTAAAGCAATATAAAGGAGCGAAGGCTCCGTCCGTTAATAATATTAGTTTCTCGGTAAATGAAGGTGAATTCTTTGCCTTCCTGGGTCCAAATGGTGCAGGAAAGACAACTACCATTTCTATTCTTACCACAACATTGAACAAAACCTCCGGAGAGGTTAAAATTGCCGGATACGATTTGGAAAAGGAAGCGCGTCTGGTACGTGAGAAAGTGGGCATTATCTTTCAGAAACCCAGTCTTGACCCTCAGCTGACGGCAGAAGAAAATATCCGCTTTCACGCCTGCTTATATGGAATGTGCGGCTACCGGCCAAGCTTTAAACTGATGCCGGCCGCATATCGTAAAAGGGTATTGGATCTTGCTGAAGTAGTAGGAATACAGGATGCTTTATTTAAACCAATCAAAAAATTATCAGGAGGTATGCAGCGTAAACTTGAAATTATCCGAAGTCTGATTCATACACCGGATGTGCTGTTCCTTGATGAGCCGACTCAGGGGCTGGATGCTGTAAGCCGCAGAGGGTTATGGGAATATATCAATAACGTGCGTAATCAGTATGGCACGACAGTTTTTCTTACCACTCACTATATTGATGAGGCAGAGAACGTGGATAAGGTATGCATAATTAACCATGGCGAGATAGCTGCCTGTTCTTCTCCGGAGGATATGAAGCAGAGCCTGTTACGGCAGGAACTGGTAATAGACGCGGCAAACCGCGCCGCATTGACGGCTGAACTTGGTGAACTGGGGCTGCCTTATAGTATAAGCGGCCATGTAGTTGTTCCCTATCAGGGCCTGGCACAGGATGTCATTGCAAGGCTGCAGACAAAATTGTCCCTGTTAAACATCCACCAGCCAACCTTAGAAGATGCCTATGTGGAATTTTTAAATAAATCCGGAGGAGAAATATAATGAGCGACTATATTTTAACACGAAAAAAATCTAAGATTTACAGAGAGTTAAATACTGTCATTACAGTTATGGGCAGAGAAATAACCGTTTTTCTAAAGTCTCCAGGGACGGCTATCATGAGCCTTGCTATGCCTGTAGTAATGATGGGTATGATTGGCGGTAACCTGATGGAGAATATGACGGGCGGTCTTGGTTTTCAGTTTGGGCAGTTTATGCTTGTGGGCATGCTGATTAACATGCTGTTCATGGTAACTACTAATGGTGTTGCGACATTAGTAGACGACCACGATATTGATTTTAACCAGGAAATGCTGGTGTCCCCCGTTTCACGTTACTCCCTGGTTATCGGAAAAATCCTTGGCTCAACCTTTGGAGCGATTGTCAGTATGGCAGGTACTCTCATTGTGGGACTTTTCATGGGAATTACGCTGAATATCAGCCAGTTGCTGCTAATTCTTCTTTTATCCCCGTTGATGTGTCTGGCCGCCGGAGCAATGGCAATGATCTTTATCGGTTTAATCAAGAGTAAAAAAGCTGCCAATATGGCTGTTATGCTTATCACAATGCCGCAGATGTTCCTGTCCGGTGCCATAATTCCAATCAATAATTCCAGCGGCGTTCTGCTTGTTCTTAACCGTATTATGCCCATGACTTACTGCCTTGATTTGGCAAGATCAGTGGTCTATGCAGGTACCAAGGAGTATGACCAGGTCGTACTGTTTAATCCCATGGTCAACTTTGTTGCTATTATTGCTTTGACTGTAGGCTGCCTGATAATTGGAACCTTCTTCTTTGCCAGAACGGAAAGGAACAGATAATTAATATGGTGTTAGGCTGATTCCAAAGGGGAGATACAAAGTGCTGAACTTTGCATCTCTCCTTTTTTACTTGCTCTAACCGGTGTGGTGGATTTAATTTTTTAATGTATTATTCCCCAAGTACCTATCCATATGTTACAATAGTAAAATACATAATAATTCCAAAGGAAAAATAGAAGAAGAAATCTTATTAAATTTTTAAGCTGCAATAATGTGAAAATTAAAAAGATAATTTCCACACATATGTTTGTGTCTACGAAATCCTCGGCACAAACAGGAGACTCGTTGGAAGTGGCTGACATTTCACCTCCGACACCAAGCGGCCTTACGGCCAATATCCGTTAGCAGCAGAATAGGAGAGAATATGAAATTAGGCATTGCAGGTTCCGGAATGATTGTAAAGGAATTTCTAACAATATTACCATATTTAAAAAATATAGAAACAACAGCTATCTGCGGCAGACAGTCCAGCGAGGAAAAATTATGGGAACTCGCCAAAAGCTACAATATAAACGATGTGTTTATTGATTATGACGTATTTTTAAACAGTTCCATTGATACGGTATATGTTGCGCTACCAAATAGCCTGCACTTTGAATATGCCAAAAGGGCACTGGAAGCCGGTAAAAATGTTATTCTTGAAAAGCCCTTTACCTCTACCTATGAAGAAGCCTTGCTGCTGTGTAACCTGGCAAAGGAGAAGAAGCTTTATCTTTTTGAAGCAATCACAACACTTTATTTACCAAACTACAAAAAGATTCGTGAGTTGATTCCACAAGTTGGAGATATCAGAATTGTACAGTGCAACTATTCCCAGTATTCCAAAAGATATGACAGCTTTAAAGAAGGCATTATACTGCCGGCCTTTGATGCTAATCTTTCAGGCGGCGCGCTGATGGACTTAAATATTTATAACATACATTATGTCACCGGCCTTTTTGGCAAACCTAAGAATGTGGAATATTATTCTAATATCGAAAAAGGAATAGATACTTCGGGAATCCTAATACTGGAATATGATACTTTTAAATGTACCTGCATTGGTGCAAAGGACTGCAAGGCGCCTATTGCAAATAATATTCAGGGGGATAAAGGCTGTATCTATCAGGATTCTCCCGCCAATACCTGCGAGGGTTTTGAGCTGCTCTTAAATAATCAGGAAGCAAAGCCGGTGAATGAGAATAGTTACCCTCATCGCATGGTAAATGAATTTGTTGAATTTGAGAAAATAATATCAGGAAATTGTTTGGAAAAATGCTATGAGTTATTAGAACACAGCCTGCTGGTATGCGAAGTTCAGACAATAGCCAGAAAAAAGGCCGGAATAACATTTCCGGCTGATAAGGGACATGCCTATGTATAATGTTTTGATTGTAGAGGACGATATCACCATAGCCTCCCTGTTAAAGGAAAATCTGATGAAGTGGGGATTTCAGGCGGAGACAGTAAAAGACTTTAATAAAGTTTTAGTTGAGGTAATAGAAAAAAAGCCCCATCTGGTGCTTTTGGATATATCTCTGCCTTTTTATAACGGCTTTTACTGGTGCAGTGAAATAAGAAAGAAATCAAAGGTTCCTATTATTTTTCTCACTTCCCATACAGAAAATATGGATTTGGTCATGGCGATGAATATGGGAGGAGACGACTATATTACAAAGCCCTTCTCTATGGATGTGCTGGTTGTTAAAATACAGGCATTGTTAAGAAGAACTTATGATTATTACGTAGAGAATAAAACCCTTGAAGTACAGGGAGTATCCTTAAATCTGGCAGATACCAGCCTGAATGTATTGGGAAAAGAAACAGAATTGACCAAGAATGAATATAAAATTATGAAGATTTTAATGGAGAATAAGAACAGGGTGGTGCTGAGAGAAGAAATCATGGAGGCTCTTTGGGACAGTGATTGCTTTGTAGATGATAATACATTAACGGTTAATGTGAATCGTCTTCGCAAGAAACTGGAGGATATGGGACTGAAGGATTTCATACAGACCAAGAAAGGGATGGGGTATCTGATTCATGATGAAGGGCTACATTAATTACCGGAGAGGAGTATTTTTAATCCTGCTTTTGGTATGGGTATTTTTCCCCTTGATACATTATCTTTACGGACAACCCATGGCTTCCATTCTTTATTCCTGTATCATATTGACCTTTTTAAGTGGTATATTTCTGGCGCTGGATTATATGGCCTTCTCAAAAAAGAAAAAAAGAATGGACCTTTTGCTAAAAGACCTTACCACAGAGTCTAAGGAGCTGCCGGCTGCTGATAATTTACTGGAGAAGGATTACCAGGAGATGATTTCGGCACTCTATGGAAAGATGAAGAAGAACATGGCTGAGATGGAAAAGGAGCATCAGGAGCAGATGGAGTATTATACCATGTGGATGCACCAGATTAAAACACCCATATCTGCCATGGAACTCTCCCTTAAGAATATTGAGGCAAAGGAACGGCGCGGAATTGAAGGAGAACTCTTTAAAATAGAACAATACGTAGAAATGGCACTTCATTATGTGAAGATGAAACACCTTGCGGCAGATCTTGTAATCAGGGAATATGAAGTTTCAGATATTGTTAAGGCCAGCGTAAAGAAATACGCTTCTTTGTTTATTAATAAAAAGCTGTCCGTAACCATTGACCCGGAGGTCATGTATGTGCAGACGGACAGCAAATGGCTTTCTTTTCTCATTGAGCAGATTCTCTCCAATGCCATTAAGTATACGAATGAAGGAGGAATTCACATAAGTTTTGTCCCCAATGCTCTTATTATTGAAGATACGGGTATCGGTATAAGGGAAGAGGATAAAGCCAGGATTTTTGAGAAAGGGTATACAGGCTATAATGGAAGAATTGATAAAAAGGCCAGCGGAATCGGCCTCTACCTTGTGAAGAAGGTGGCCGCCAGCCTTGCTGTTACGATACAAATTGAATCAAAGGTCGGACAGGGTACAAAAGTTATATTAACTTTCCCTGACAACAGGGAGTTTATGTTTGAGTAAGATGAAAGGGATTAGGCTGAGGTTATTGTGACAAAAATGTAAGATAGCAGATTTCATTTGTCATGTGAATCGATGGTTGGAATTGGGATGCTGATTTATAATTTCTGTAGTGTTTTAAATAAAAGCAGAAATTAGAAAGGCAGGACAAAGTTACGATGGAATTATTGCAGGTACAGAATTTAAAGAAAGTCTATAATACAAGACTGGGCGGACAGCAGGTCCAGGCACTTCACAATGTTTCTTTTGACGTTAACAAAGGGGAATTTGTAGCAATTATGGGGGCTTCCGGTTCCGGAAAGACTACCTTGCTAAATATTATTGCTTCCTTGGATAAAGCAACTTCGGGAGAAGTCTTTCTGGAGGGAATGGGACTATCCGGCATCAAAGACCGGGAGCTGTCGGCCTTTCGAAGAACCAATTTAGGCTTTGTATTTCAGGATTTCAATCTTCTGGACAATTTTACGGTAAAGGATAATATACTTCTGCCGCTGGTACTCTCAGGAGAAGCAATTGAAGTGATGGAAGAAAAGCTATCCCCTCTTGTGAAACGCCTTGGAATTGAAAAACTTCTCGGAAAGTACCCCTATGAGATATCCGGCGGAGAGAAGCAAAGAACAGCCATGGCCAGAGCATTCATTACCGGGCCGAAACTCATTCTGGCAGATGAGCCTACCGGAGCACTGGACTCCAAAGCTTCCTCTCTGGTGCTTTCACTATTCGAGGAGCTTAATAAAAATGGTCAGACAATTCTTATGGTTACCCATAGTACATTAGCAGCCAGTTATGCAAAACGTGTAATTTTTATAAAAGACGGAGATTTATTCAGCCAGGTGTATCGGGGAGAAGACACAAAAAAAGAATTTTTCGATAAGATAGTCTCAACACTTTCCATACTCTCTGAAGGGGGTGCTGACATTGGCTAAGAGCTTTTACTTACGAATGGCAGCCACCAATTTGCAAAGAGATAAAAAGATGTATGTACCCTATGCCATATCTTATGTGATATTTGCAGCCATTTATTTTATGGTAATTACCCTTATGACTACCGATGGGCTTAAGAATGTGCCTTCCGGCGGAACGCTCCAGATAATGTTTGCTTTGGGGATGATTATTATGAGTCTTATGGCAGTTATCTTCCTGGTCTACATCAATAGCTTTCTGATGAAAAGAAGGAAGAAGGAATTCGGCCTGTATGGTATCTTAGGGCTTGAAAAACGTCATGTAGGAAGAATTATCTTTGATGAGAACCTCATTTTAAGCCTGATTTCTCTTACCCTTGGTATTCTGGTCGGATGCGTATTCGGAAATCTGATATTTCTGTCACTGCTACACTTGCTTAAGGTGTCTCCGGACAGCAGATTTTCTCTGCCTTGGCAGGCATTTGTTTTTACAGCGGCACTTTTTGTAGTTGTTTTTATAATAAATACCGTCATTAATTTTGTACAGGTGAGAATCGCCAATCCCATAGACCTGTTAAAAGGTTCCCAAATGGGAGAGAAGAAGGTACGTTTTGTACTGCTAAAGAGCATTGCAGGGTTTGTATTGCTTCTTGCCGCATATTATATGGCTGGTACCGTAACCAATGGAGCAGCTGCAATATCCAAGTTCTTTTTTGCCGTATTGCTGGTAATAGTTGCTACTTATCTGCTATTTCAGGCGGGCAGTCAGTTTGTGCTGAGATTATTAAAGGGAAGAAAAAAGTTTTATTACAAAGCCAATAATTTTATAGCAATTTCCGGTATGCTTGTACGTATGAAGCAAAATGCCGCAGGGCTTGCAACAATCTGTATTCTCTCTACTATGGTACTGGTAACCATTTCAACCTGTGGTGCCCTTTATCTCGGACAGGAAGATATTCTTCATACTATGAACCCCAACGACATGAATATTGTAGTAAGGGAAGAGATAAATGAGGAACAAATAAATAAAATATCCGATGCGATAAAAGAACAGGCAAGGACAGAGAATGTGAATATTGAGGAAATGTATCATTACCATGGGTATTCCTCCATGCTCTACTTATTTCATGGCGGGCTTTTCCCCTATGGGAGCAAAGAAGTTGAGAGTGTATCCGGAAATGACAATCTATTCGATTATATAAAAGATATTGAATTTATGCCTTTGGCAGATTATACGGCGATTACAGGCGACAATAGGACTCTATCAGAAAATGAAGTACTCTTATTGGCTGATAATAAGACCCTGAGTCAGATAAAGGTAAAAACTTTTGGCAGCGAATTTACCATTAAGGATACTATAGCTGACTCTAAAATGATAAAGGGGAAAAACGCAGAAGACAAGGATATATATATTATTACCGCAGACGAAAACAGTGGTTTAAAACTCATCAATACATGGTTTAAGGAATCGTCCGATAATGCATTCAGCAACAAATATATTCTAAATCTGAAGGGAAATGAAAATAATCTGTTAGAGTTTTCTAAAGAACTGGACCCCCTTATCACCTCTATTGTATCAGAAAAAGCTAACGGTGAAGTGAAAGAAACATCGGTTTATTCCATCTATCAAGACCGTCTGGATGGATACAGCATCTATGGAGGCTTGTTATTCTTAGGTATCTTCTTTACCATCATGTTTTTAGTTGCTACCGGACTTATTATTTATTTTAAACAGGTTTCCGAAGGCTATGATGACAGAGAGCGGTATGTAATTCTTCAAAAAGTCGGAATGGATGATCTGGAAGTGAAAAAAACAATAAACAGACAGATATTACTGGTGTTTTTCCTTCCACTTGCCGCCGCCATGCTACATGTTACCGCTGCAAGGCATATGATCTTAAAGATGCTGGAGGCATTTTCACTTGAGAATACCACTCTTACGACCTGGTGCATTGTTATTTCCAGCATCGTATTTGCCGTACTTTATGTAATAATTTATAACCTTACCGCAAAAGTCTATTATAAAATAATAAAATTTTAAAATCGAATAAAGGTAAAAGAAAATAATACTGCTTCTTAATTCTATCCGGAAGCAGTATTATTTTTTGCCATAATGTGTTATACTCTATGCTGTAATACAGTTAGAAAAATCATGAAATGTCTGCAATCAGGATTACAAAAGACGGGAAAGGTTTACCATGTATTCATCAAAGGAAATTAGTGTTTTTGATATTATTGGACCGAACATGATTGGTCCTTCCAGCTCCCATACGGCAGGAGCATTAAGAATTGCAAGGCTGGCAGCTAACATGGTCAAGAAGCCGATAAAGCATGTGACTTTTGTGCTGTACGGTTCTTTTGCCATGACTTATAAAGGCCACGGTACTGACAGAGCGCTTTTGGCTGGTATAATGGGCTATGATACCGAAGATAAAAGAATCAAGGAGTCCTTTGAATATGCAAAGGCGGATGGACTTTCTTACGAGTTTCGTGTGAATAGAGAAGAAAAAGATGTCCATCCCAATACCGTTGATATTCATATTACGGACGAAGAGGGCAAAGAAACCACCGTTACCGGTATATCCGTAGGCGGCGGAAGAGCGGAAATAAAGAAAATTGATGGTGTAGAGATTGATTTATCCGGCGATTATCATACAGTTGTTATAAAGCACAGGGATTTGACCGGTGTTGTGGCAGCTATCACCCATATATTAAGCGAATTTTCGATTAACATAGCATTTATGAAGTTGTACCGTGAGAACAGAGGGGCGGTTGCCTATTCAATTATAGAAGCAGATGATGCCATTGAAGGGGCGGTAATCGAGAAAATCGAGGAATTACCCAGTGTTTATCAGGCATTTTTGGTAGAAAAAATCTAAATCATTTTATTATTAGAGTGAAGGAAAATATCATTTTTGAAAGGATGCCGATAACAGATTCTTTCACTTGTTTTTAATTACGGCAATATTGCATTTTGCTGATAAGCCTGTGATATGCAATGGGTATAAAACATGGAATTCAAATCAGGTAAAGTACTGCTTCAAATATGCAAAGAGAAAGGACTTCCCATTTCAGAGGTCATGCTTCTTCGAGAAATGGAAATCAGTCATTCAAGCAGAGAAGATATCTATAATAAGATGAGCCATTCCTGGGATATTATGAAGAATTCTGCAACAGAAGCTCTAGCGGGAAATTTAAAGTCTATGGGTGGTTTAATTGGCGGAGAGGCGTTAAAGCTGACAAACAGACGCTTGTCAAAAGAAAAGAGCGCCTGCGGAGGATTAATCTCCAAGGCAGTATCCTATGCAATGGGCGTTCTTGAAGTGAATGGTTCCATGGGGTTAATTGTAGCTGCTCCGACAGCAGGCTCTTCCGGAGTAATCCCAGGCACCTTCTTAGCAATAAAAGAGGAATACGATTTTAGTGATGAACAGATGGTTATGGCACTGTTTACAGCAGGTGCTGTCGGATATCTGATAACCTATAACGCAACCATAGCAGGTGCGGAAGGAGGCTGTCAGGCAGAAGTGGGAAGTGCCTCTGCCATGGCGGCAGCAGCAATAACAGAATTGTTGGGCGGAAGTCCAAAGAAATGCCTTCATGCGGCTACCGGTGCCATCTCCAATCTCTTAGGATTGGTATGTGACCCTATCGGAGGGCTTGTTGAAGCACCCTGCCAGCAAAGAAATGCCATTGGTGTATCAAATGCCATGATTTCTGCCGAGATAGCTTTAAGCGGTATTCGCAATATTGTTCCTTTTGATGAAGCTGTTGATGTTATGTACCGGGTAGGCAAGGGTCTGCCGGGTGAGTTAAGGGAGACAGCTCTTGGAGGAATGGCGGCGGCGCCAAGTGCTTGTGCTTTATGCGGTTTGTGTAATTAAAAGGTTAAAGAAATTAAAGATTGCAATATTTTAAATGATTTGAGTTTCAGTCTTTCTCAAGGGGACGGCAATTTACACCAGGCAGAAAGACTCATGCGCTGGTTCCAAGGCGCATTCGTTCTTTCTGCCTGGCGTAAATTGCCTGTAAAC
>JAEXGM010000210.1 GCA_023450835.1 Bacillota bacterium
GAATTGCCATGTCCTCTGGCATCCGGCATGATTACGTCATATTCTTTCTCCAGAACATGTGCCAAACCTGTCCAGCACGCCCCATTAGTCATTAATCCATGCAGCAAAATTAAAGGTGGTTTATTTCCCCCGGTTCTTGTGTAATGTATGTTAATTCCGTTTGTTTCACAGACTGCTGTGTCCCAGTGGCTCATATATTTTTCCTCCAAGTGTAAAATTCAGGATAAAGTTTATCTTTATAAACATACTACAGAAACTTTGAGAAAAAGAGCTGTTGCTAAATATAACGTCTTACTTTGTTCATATAATCTATGTATTCCTGCCCAAATTTCTTTAAGCACCATCTTTCTTCCGATAGGATAATCCAATGTGATGATATTTGAAATATTAATAATATTGCGAGTAATACCAACGACTGAGCAAGCAGCAGACAACCCAAGAAATAAATAAAATATGCCACATACATCGGATTGCGTGAAACCTGATAGAGTCCTTTACGATTAATACCATCCTTCTCAGGTTTTGCATAATTTAATACGGATACAAGACACAACAAGACCCCTAATCCATATATCACCAAACCCATATAAAACCAGTATGAATCAGTCTTAATCTTGAGGAAGCACAAATATACAAAAAGCAGTATATTTGAAATCTGATAAAACCAGAATGTCACCTTTTCTTTTCCAATCAGCGGAGCGAAGAAGGCTGCACGTTTTAGCGCTTCTTTATCTAATATCCTTAAAAGTCCGAACCTTATAAGTATAAGTGGTATTACTGTCAGAAATGCATTCATTGTACCCTCGCTTTCAAACGACTAACAATAGATTATCAAAGGCTCGAATAATCTGGTTTTGGCTTCTGATTCCGCTAATTGCCTATGATAATCTATTTACCGTTCCATTCGTTAATAAACTCACTTAAAAATTCTTCCATATATGCATGCCTGTGTTCTGCTATTGATATAGCAGTATCGGTGTTCATGAGGTTCTTTAACTTAAGCAATTTTTCATAGAAGTGATTAATACTGGTGCCAGCGTGATTTTGATACTCTTCGGCTGTCATATCTTCTAACGGCTTTTCATAAGGTTCATATATTTGCCGGCCTTTATGCCCGCCATATGCAAAGGTTCTTGCAATCCCTATGGCGCCTATTGCATCTAATCTATCCGCATCCTGGACTATTTTTCCTTCAATACTATCAGGAATAGCTGATTCCGTCCCCTTAAATGATACTGCCTTGATGATTTTACATATTTCATCAATTGTCGGTTCATCCACATCGTTATCATTTAAAAACCTTCGTGCATTCTGCAATTTATCACTGGTATCAAATAATTTTCTATCATCAACATCATGTAATAAGGCACCAAGTTTAATCAGGAAGAGATTCCCTCCTTCCTTATGGGCAATATTTAAGGCATTATTGTAGACTCGAACACTATGGTAATAATCATGTCCGCTGCTATCTCCACTAAAGATTTCTTTTATATAAGCAAATGCATTTTCTACTATTTTAATTTCACTCTTCATTATCTGTCTCGTGTCCTTTATTCTTATATTTCTCACTTGGTATTATTTCATATCGTAACCTTACCTCACAATAATGGAATTTATAAACATTTATCATGTTATGCTTATAACATAAGCCAATCCCTCTATCTTTCATCACCATATATCATTCGTTGTTTTACTATTCTTGTTAGACTTTCAAAAAATCTACATAAGCTGTTCCATCTTCTTTAAAGCTCGATTCAAATAGTTATCCAATATTATAGTACAGATTCTTCGAATTGTTAAAAGCAATAAGAAAGCAAATGGCAGCGATAAAAGACAGTATAATACAAATGAATGCTGCCGGTGGGATTAACAGCAGCACAAAAGACAGTACATCCAGTACTGCGATAAATGTCCATGTGGATTTAAGCCTTTCCCCATTCAAAAATATGCTGTGATTTCCTTCTACATCTATTACTCCCATAACAATATTATATGAAATATAGAGAGAAATAACGGTAGATATGATTGCAAAGATATAAGTTAAAGCACCCAAAGACATCGAAATGCCCATCAAATCCAATAAATAAAGAATGCCTGAATAAACCGCCATACCACTTGCATATGGCTTAACTTTCATAAACCGCGTACTCTCACCTGCCATTTCGACCAATCCGTTTATCATGACAATGTATCCAATAAAATCCGGAATCAGTCCAATTTTTGAGTTACCAATGTTCAGATGAAAATCCAGAAATATGAATATAAATCCGATAAATATGTTTTTCATTATATCCCCTCCCTTTATACTATTTAGTTCCTCTAAATCTTTTATTTCGGCTGACAGGCAGGGCAAAAGTATAATTTTGTACCACCACCAGATACGGCCTCTAATGAAGTGCCACATTCAGGGCAGGGTCTGCCCAGGTTGCGGAAGTAAAAAGTGTCAGCGATTCATCATCTTCACCATGTTTTATACCAAGGATATCCGTATAAAAGCAGGTACGCTTATCTTCCAGATATTCATTGATAAGATTAACCGTAGTATTATATATAATATGCAGTTCATCATCATTGAGAGTATTAACTTTTCTTTTGGGATTCACTTTAGACTGCCATAAAATATAATTCATTAATGAAGTACGTATATC
>JAEXGM010000230.1 GCA_023450835.1 Bacillota bacterium
AAGCCTGCAAATTCTGATAACACTACCGCGCGCTTTTCTGTAACTATGCGCAGCTTTCGAAAATAATTATGAATGCTTTTAAAGTCTCCGCCTTTCTGGTCAAACCAGCCACTGGCCTGATCAATTAATCTGGTGGGGTCAAGCTTCTTTATCAGGTCTACGGCTTCTTCTGCATCGAACTGTCCCCAGCCTTCGTTAAAGGGCACCCATACTACGATGCAGGGACAGTTATACAGATGTTCAATGGTCCCTACCATATCTGCCCGCCACTCTTGTCTGCCCTTCTCATTCTTTCTGGAAAACAAAGAATACCAGCTGTCTTTTATCCTTTCGGCTGTTTTTGGAAAGAAATTCGGCAGATATCCGAGAAACAGCATATTGTAACTGTCCCCTCCATTCACCATGTCCTGCCACACCAGCATACCAAGCCTGTCACAATGGTAATACCACCGCAGCGGCTCCACTTTAATATGCTTTCTCAGCATATTAAAGCCCAGCTTCTTCATGGCAAGAATATCCTGTACCATGGCTTCATCAGTGGGCGGAGTATAAAGTCCATCCGGCCAGTAGCCCTGGTCCAAGACCCCGTTTTGAAAATAGGCTTTGTCATTCAGAAAGATTCTCAGGGTTCCTTCTTCATCTTTTTTTACTTCCACCTTCCGCATAGCAAAGTAACTTTCTGCCTTATCTTCTCCCACCATTACTGTCAGCCCGTAAAGGTAAGGATTCTCAGGACTCCAGGGAATAAATCCCGGCATTGGTATTAAAAATTTATTACCGCTTTCTTCTTTGCTTATGATAATTTGCTCTTTGTCTGTCACCTGTATCCAGACAGGTGCATCTGCTTCCTCTTTTCGGCCATTCATGGTTATCTCTAACTGCACCATGGACTCCTCATATAGAGGGGTTATTCGAAGGCTTTTTATATAATAATCCGGCACCCATTCCATCCATACACTCTGCCATATACCACTTTGCGCTGTATAGAACATGCCGCCTCTAAGCAATTTCTGTTTTCCTCTGCAATGATAGGAGGTATCACTTAAATCCCTTGCCATTACATGAATTTCATTCTTCCCTTTTACCAGCATATCTGTAATATCTATTGAAAAAGGCAGATATCCTCCCGTGTGGCTCATAGCTTTCTTCCTGTTGACAAATACTCTTGCATATTGATCTACTGCTCCAAAATGAAGAATTAGACGGCTGTTTTCCCTCAATTCCTTCACATTGAATTTTCTCTCATACCACAGATAATCTTTTGGCATGACCTGCTTATTGACCCGGGAGAGAATGCTTTCCGGAGAGAAAGGAACTACGATTCTGCCGTCATAATGCTGCGGAAACTTAGCATTCTTAGTAATTGCATAATTCCAGAGTCCATTTAAGGGGATATAGCTGTCTCTTTTTAACTGAGGCCTGGGATACTCTGTCAGCGTCTTACTTCTTCGCTCTTCTCCCCATTTGGTATAAAGCTGGTTAGTTGAAGCTTTTCTGCTCTTAATCAGAAACATTTTAATATAATCTTGTATCATCATTAACCCTCTCCTACAGTAAGTTTTATAGTCAGGTTAAAATATTTCATCTGCTATCCTAACTTAGTATACTACTAAAAAACTCTCCTGTATATTGTCCGTACCTTCGTTTTCACTTTTACTATCCGCTTTATAGTATAGACCTGTTAATGGTAAATAAACTCTCCAGGTAAAATCCCTTGTTCTTCCCTTTTATTCTTAACTGTGATAATATAAATAAAATAATTCCGGCGGATATAAAGTTTATAAAATAAAAGAAATTTTACACCCAAAGGAAAATTATAGCTGAAAGGTCGCTGCAAATTATGGTGCAGTAGGTGTGAACATGAGAAGAAAAGACAGAGAAATAACCGATATCAATGAAATACTATCCATTGTTAAAAAATGTGATGTCTGCAGGGTCGCACTTTTTAATAAAGAATATCCTTATATTGTGCCCTTAAATTTCGGCAGTAACTATGACCCTGCCGGTCTGGAACTATATTTTCACTGTGCCAATGAAGGATTGAAGCTTGATTTAATAAAAGAAAATAATCATGCTGCTTTTGAAATGGACTGCTCTCACAGGCTGGTAACAGGTGAAACTGCCTGTGAATATACAATGGAATTCGAGAGTGTATGCGGAGAAGGAATGATAGAAATCTTAAGTGCCGAAGAGAAACGGGAGGCCCTTATTCTTCTGATGAAACAATATTCCGATGCTGAATCTTTTCAGTTTCAGGACCGGGTATTGGATAAAATAACTGTCTTACAGTTAAAAGTAAAAAATATAACAGGTAAGAGATTAGTAAAAAGGTAATAAGATAAAAAATAAGCTCCATATCATCCTATGTCTGTAATTACAAGGAGGGTATGGAGCTTTCTTTTTCTATTCTATACAAAAACTATTCTACTAATATACTAGCAAAGCATAAAATTAGCAACACCAATATTCTTTAAAGTAACTTTAGGTTTGCAGCCTGAGCACATGGTTGCTTTGTTGGAAGGGCATACTTCCAATACATAGCAGGCATTATAAGGAACCTCAAACTTAAAGCAGCCATAACGGCTTATTGTTTCACAGTAGATAAGATTCTTATTATCATTACATACGGAATAGAGCTTAACATCCCATTCATGGGGTTTACTGCAATCGCATCCCCATACACAGCCAAAGATAACTCCCGGTGTTATAAGGCATTCTTTGCAGTCCGGGCATACAGGGCATTCCACCGGTTCTGCGGGAACAGGTACTGGAATTGGTACCGGGAAAGGAATGATTTCCGGTTCCGTTTCAGGACAGGCAGGGCAGTCCGGGCAGGTCATAGCAGGCATTGTCTGGGCTGGCGGCGTCGGTCTGGGTGCTGGTTGTACCGGTGGGGTTGGTCTCGGTACTGGCTGTACCGGTGGTGTCGGTCTCGGTACTGGCTGTACCGGTGGGGTTGGTCTCGGTACTGGCTGTACTGGTGGGGTCGGTCTCGGTGCTGGCTGTACTGGTGGTGTTGGTCTCGGTGCCGGCTGTACTGGCGGTGTCGGCATAGGTGCTGGCTGTACCGGTGGTGTCGGCCTCGGCACAGGCTGTACCGGCGGTGTTGGTCTCGGTGCTGGCTGTACTGGTGACGTCTGAGCCGGTGGCGTAGGTGTCGGCGTAGAAGGTACTGTTGGTACCGGCTGCTGAGGTGCAGTACTCCCGCAGACTACTCCTCCTGCAAAAGGATAGAGATGGAATTCAAATCCGCTGTTAGCATTTACTGCAAAACCTCCCAGAGCTACACTGCCGCTTACATGCCCTCCGGTCTGATGTCCATGGAACATCGCCTGAGGTGCTAAAATACTTCCCCAAATGTCTGACGGCTGTTCCATGTGGATATGCTGTGCATCTTCAAACACATATAACGTACGATTGGCCTTACTTTCCTCACCCATAACTCCATATTGCAGATGGGCATGGTCTCCGGATACAATACGTACGATAACAAGGCTGCCCTCCGGTACTTCGGCTCTGATGCCCTTTGTAATGAGCCCATTGGGCCGTGCATCAATACGGAATACATTCTGAACCGGGTCATTTCCTCTTAATATCCATTCATGATAGTTATCCGTTATGGTTCCGTTTACGGGTAAGTCCTGAATACACTGTTTAAATGCATTCACACTTTCTCTGGCACTGCGGAAAAAGCCTGTGACATCTGCTTCAATTCTGTCTGCCGGAATATAACGGGGCACATCATAACTGGATATTAAATAATGGTTTCCTTTATCCGCGGGCTCCCAATACTTACTGCCTCCGTTTGCCTGATAGAGGTAACTAAGTTCCTGCTTCTGGTTTGTCATACCATCTTTACCGATTAAGTAAGTACTCCCCTTTGCAGCATGGAAACTTCCATTGCCGACAACATGGCCGACTACAACAAGAGGTCCCATAACAGTAGTATTTCCTCCCACCATGAAACGAACTAAATCCGGAGAATATCCTATCTCCATCTGACCATTTTCTCTTTCGAATCCAACGCTAAGACCTCTGGGGCTGTAGTAATTACCTCCGACAGCCATGGCACCTTCAACATCTACAATATTATTGGCATCGCCAAAAACAATTACATTAAACCCCGACGCCAGACCGAAGGGACTGCCTTCAATATCATACCATTTGATATCGTCATAAGGGATACCAACGCCTGATATGGCTCCGTTGTAATAGTACTGATTATCCATAAATTCTCCTGTACAATAATACGGTTACATATTCTCCATTCATTTTATTCTGTT
>JAEXGM010000260.1 GCA_023450835.1 Bacillota bacterium
TAAATACGGGAATAATGAAGCTGCGCTTTCATGGGGGAAAGAAAAAGAAGCTCAGAGCTGCCAATTTTGTCGGAGTGATATCGAATATTGAAGGAGTCACAGCAGAAGACATCGGAATTATAACTATCCAGGATAGCCTTACCTTTGTAGAAATACTGAACGGCAAGGGGCCTCTGGTATTGGAGACAATGAAAACTACAATGATTGGAAACAAACAATTAAAGGTATCGGAGGCAGAAGAGTCGGATTGGTAATATATACATTGCCGCCAGATGGGCGAAAATGAGTATTCCTTTGATTTTACTCCTCGCCACGGCTATGTGATACCTATTACGGAACGGCAGCTGCAAAGGCTTTTTGATGCTTAGGGTGAGGTGGTATTTGAGGAGAACACCCAAAATAATAAGTAAACGAAAACAGTATCCGGAACATAAAAATTATGTTCCGGATACTGTGCATTGGGCTTTTATTCCCATTATATACTGGTATCAGTTGTCGACTTATACTGCATGCGGTATTGATTGGGTGTTATACCCATATAGTTCTTAAAGAAGGTAAAAACATAGTTTCTTGAGCTAAAACCTAGTTGATCGGCTATTTTTTGAACAGACAAGTCCGTATCTTTTAAAAGTCTGCAGATTTGTTCCAGTCTTCTTTCTATAATGTAATTTGATAGTGTATTTCCAGTCAGTTCCTTAAAAATATTTCTAAGATAGCTATTGGACAGATGTACCTCGTCTGCAATAGTGTCAACCGAAAGATTGGAATTTGCTATATTCTTATCAATAATTTCTGTTATTTGTTTGATAATCTCCGTTTTTATGGCATTATGTGTCTTTATTTCCTGATAAAGCCGTAAGGAGTTCAGACAGCGTTCCAGATAAATATCTTTCAGACGGTATATTTTTTCACTTTGAAGTACAGTTGCTGAAATATTACTTTTGCTTTCTGCATAAGTTATATTGCATTTAGCTTCCATACGTTCCAATGCATTATAAAAGGTCAGAAGGTATAAGATAACGTTATTATAGTAGTAATGGTAAAGAATATCAAAAAGCTCTTCCATATGATGGACAAGCTTTTCTTCATCGCCGTTCCTGATATCATCCAGTATAAGCTTCTCCTGCTTAATTGGATATTGCTGCTCCTCAGGGCTTAAGAAACTCAGATCATCGTAATAAAGCAGCTTATCAGTTCCATTCTTCGTCCTGTAAAGGTTGACAGTCAAAGCACTTTGGTAAGATTCTGATATGTCAGATAAGGCATTTACTACCGTTCCGAGACTGCAAGATACATCAATGGTAAAATACTGATATACAGTTTCTTTAAGCTGATTTAATGCTTCTTCCAGGTCATATAAGCGAAGCTTAAGGCTCTCAGACTGGAAATGCGGATAGATATCTCCGGCAATATAGTTTTCGGGAACAGGGGATGCATTAAAATTAATAATAAAAGCCAAATAATTTTTAAAGTCTACCATCTCTGATACATAGTGATTAGGAAGTAATTCCTGAAATATGTTTTCAACTGCATATCTTAATAATGGCATATTTTCATTCTTATCGTTTATGAGACAATCGTAATTATCAAAAGTAATATTTACAATAACCAGGCTATTTTTATTTAATCTCATATTTTCGGATTCCATTCCAGCAGACGGAATGCTTACTGTTGGTTTACTCCCGGTCAGTAAATCCTTTAACAATTGTTTTTGCGTTGTGATGAAATAAGCATCGGAATTTTTTTTCATAATACGGAAGTCTTTTTCTATCGTCTCAAATGAACTTGAAATATAACGAAACTCATCTTTTTTTGCTCCGGAACTGATTCTATCATTCCGGATGGAATTCTTTAACTCATTAATCGGCTTATACAACACCCAACTTGCGGAAAATATCATAATCAGACTTATGAGAACAGCAATAAGAGAGTAAAGAAGTGCTTGTACCAGCAAAGTATTACTGCTGTCAAACAGTTGATACTGGGTGATTGTCATATATACAATGCCAAACATCTCATCTTTCCTGTAATTGATAAGCTTTTTGCTGCCATCCAACCTGCTGATATAGGAGCCGCTGTTTTGAGGCTGCTTTAACAGTTCATTGTATAAGGGGTCAGAAGACAGGTTTTGGCCAAAGAGTGAACTATTGCTGTCGGCAAGTACAAATCCCTGATTACTGATTACCAGTGTCTGGGAATCTCTGTTATAACTGTTATAATTTATCATTTCAGAGAATTTCTCATAATTTAAGTTAATGACCAGATAACCGGTATCAAATTTTCGAAATATGAGACTTATGTATTTTTCAGAATATTTATTTTGGGAAATGCTGTAGTTTACATCCCGCGGCTGGTATAAAAATATCTGGTCTGAATATTTCCGGTTGGCTAATAAACTCAGGATGTCCTGATCAAAAAAAGATTTTGAATTTTTATAGGTATCCAGATTGGAACAGATAAAATTACCTTTTAAATTAATAATATAGAAAGATTTTACCAGATTACTGTAGTTGAGGAGCTTTCCTCTTATACGGCTACTGGAAATGGATAAGGAATTCTGGTATTGACTGGAATAAAGCAGCTTTATTAAATCGGCATTTTCCAGAGTATCTACATAATAATAGTTGTACAGGTTTTCCAAAGTTACAGAACAGGTATTTGCCGATTGCATAAGGGCCTTGTCATTTAGCTGATTGATGGAATTCATAAAATTATTATTAATCAGAGAAATGATAAAAAAAGTAAAACCCAAAAAAACAAAACAAGAACACAGGATATAAGTCAATATCATTTTTTTTAAGAAAACGCTGTTTTTAATGGTGAGTATCACTTTTCCGGTTATGGCTCTTAATTTCATATAACTACCCCCTGAATAAATTGCAGTTCTATTATATTACATGCTGTTCAAAAAAATCAACCGACTATACTCACCTATTGAGCAAAAGTTATAATTTCAATCTGTTTTTGGTGTTTAAATCGGATATTGTACTATATATAATCACTAAAAAAAGCAGATTTCTGAGTGTATAAATTCTTCAAAAACGCTGTTTGGACTTGGAAGTGATTTTAAAGGCTGTTACAATTTGAACAAAATAAAGCAAGTTTATCAACAAACAATAACGTACATATGGAGGTATCTGAATGTCACTATCTTTATCAGAAAAGACAGAAAAGAAAGCAAAAGGAAAAAGGGAACATAATAAGAAGGAAAATGATTTCCTGTATGATATAAAACATAATAAGTTTCTTTTATTGATGGTTTTACCGGGAGTTTTATTCTTTATTGTATTTTCTTATCTGCCCATGCTTGGTATTGTAATTGCATTCCAGGATTTCAGCGCAGCAAAGGGGATACTTAGAAGCAGGTTCGTGGGTTTTGAGAATTTTAAATTTTTTCTTGGTTCAAAAGATTCCTTTCGGGTTACCTTTAATACGCTGTTCCTCAACTGTTTATTTATATTTACCAGCATAGCCGCATCCATCGGGATAGCCATTATGCTGTCGGAAGTAAGCAGGAAGTGGTTTAAGAAAGTTTCCCAATCCATTGTAATTCTGCCTCATTTTATATCCTGGACTGTAATTGCACTTTTAGCAGAAGCATTATTTTCTTCCGATGCCGGATTTATTAACCATACAGTTACTTCAATCGGATTAAAGCCCATTCCTTTCTATAAGGATGCTTCTATCTGGCCGGGGCTGCTTACCCTTATGAATATCTGGCAGGGCGCCGGCTTTGGCTCTATCGTATACTTGGCAGCCATAACCGGTATTGACCAGGAAATTTTTGAAGCGGCGAAAATTGACGGAGCCAGCAGAATACAGGCTATACGCTATATAACACTGCCGCTTTTAAAAAGTACGGCTATCTTGCTACTAATTATGGCGGTAGGTAAAATTTTTAACGGTAATTTCGGTATGATTTACTCTCTGGTGGGAACCAATACGCTGTTGTACCCTACAACGGATATCATTGATACTTACGTATACAGGCAGCTGATGGAGCTGGGAGACTTGGGAATGTCCTCTGCAGTGGGCCTGTACCAATCGGTTCTAGGCTTTGTCATGGTACTAATAACCAATAAAATAGCCAGTAAGATAAGCCCTGAATCAGCCGTGTTTTAGATGCCTAATGTGATTATAGAGAGGAAAACAAAGATGAAAGATGGTTTAAACTATAAAAAAAGTAAAATACAAAGCAGTAAAGGAGACCGTACCCTGGAATTAATATGTTATCTTATTTTAACGGCATTTGCAGCCCTGTGTCTCTTTCCGTTTTTACTGGTAATCAGTGCTTCCTTTACCGATGAATATTCTCTTCTCTGGGAAGGCTATAAGTTAATTCCTTCTAAGTTCTCGGTAGCGGCCTATGAACTTCTGGGAAAAACATCCCAGCTTTTGGATGCCTACAAGGTTACAGTATTTATAACCATTGTAGGGACAGTGCTTAGTATGCTGGTTACCAGTGCCATGGCATATGCCCTGTCAGTCAAAAAATTCAGGATACGCAATAAAATAGCCTTTTTTGTATATTTTACCATGTTGTTCAGCGGTGGTATGGTAGCCAGCTATCTGGTAATTTCCAAGTATCTGCATATGAGAAACAGTATTTGGGTATTCATCATCCCGGCTCTTGTGAATCCCTGGAATATGCTGTTACTGCGAAATTTCTTTGCTACCATTCCGGAGGCATTGGCTGAGTCTGCCAAAATTGACGGTGCCAATGATATTGTTATCCTGTTTCGCATTATCCTTCCTATTTCTCTGCCGGGAATGGTAACAATCGGTTTGTTTTATGCTCTCAGTTATTGGAATGAATGGTTCAGGGCGATGCTCTTTATCGATAATGAAAAACTGGTTACTTTACAATATCTAATTATGAAGATACTGCGTAATATGAATTTCGCCAATACTATTGCAGGAAGTGTGGGTATATCAGTAGATGTTCCCGTATATTCCGTACGAATGGCTACGGTAGTTGCAGCCATAGGGCCTATTATATTTCTCTATCCTTTTATACAGAAATATTTTGTAAAGGGTTTGACAGTTGGCGGGGTAAAAGGCTGATACAAGCCATAACCGGTAAATCCGGATTATATAGAGGCAAAAATAAGGAGGTATTTATGAAAAGCAAAAAAATAATTTCTTTGGCTTTGGTATTCGCTATGGCAATAGGCCTTTTGGCAGGCTGCTCAGGGGAAAATAAAGCCAAGACCACAGGCAAAACAGGCAACAGCTCAACAGTTTCCGGTGAAAGCACCACCGGGGGAGCAGAAGGTACGGCAGCCCCCGAACCGGTGACCTTAAAGGTATTGATGAATGGTGATAAGCCTAACGATTGGGACTCCATTTTACAGGAGTTCTACAACAGAACAAAGGACACCTTAAATATTACCTTTGACTGGCAGTGGGTACCTACCAGTGATTACAAGGATAAGCTTAATGTTAAGATGACAGCAGGAGAAGAATATGACCTGGTATTTGACGCCCCCTGGATGAATTTAAGAACACTGTCCGAAGATGGCGCCTATGCGGATTTGGCTCCCTACCTGAATAATGATGCTTATCCGGGTTTAAAGAAAGCTTTCCCTGAGAGCATAATGGAATATAATAAGTATTCGGACATAAACACGGCACTGCCGCTCTTCTTTGCTTATGGTGGCATTAATGTAGTAATGTACCGCATGGACTGGGCAAAAGAATTCGGTATCGGTGATAACGGACAGATTAACAGTATTGACCAGCTCGAAGCCTACCTAAAAGCAGTTCAGGCAAATAAACCGGGGGTAATTCCTTTTGTATTAAAGAATAACAGAGGTTTTTACCATCTTTTTGAAGCCATTACCAACAGTATGTCAAAGGAGCATATTTATCAGGGCTCTTTAGGACAGGATATTTTCTTTGCCGTAAAGTTAAATGATGATGAAACAGAAGTTGTTGCAACAGCATTGCCCGGTGATACGGAGGATTACTGGACTGCCTTCGGAGGAGTGGATTTCTGGAAGCAGAAGATGGAAAAGCAGAGAGAATGGAACCAGTTCGCTGAAACGGACTCCCTGAATCAGGATGATCCGGGTTCCGTATTCCAGATTGGTAAGGCTGCCGCCCACCTTGAGACCATTGATGCTTTTCCGAAATTCAGCCAGATGCTAAAGAACAATAATCCCGATGCAGAGCTAGGAATCTTCGTTCATGATGATGACGCGAGAAATATGGTAAAGGGTGCATATTCCGCACAGGTTACTTCCAGTAACTGCCTTGCCATACCCGCTAGTTCTAAAAAGATTGACAGAACGATTTCTTTCCTGAACTGGTTGTTTGAAAACTCCGAAAACCATGACCTCTTTGAGTATGGAATTGAAGGAAAGAACTGGGTCGCCAAAGGTGACAAACAGTATGAGCTTCCGGAAGGAGTTTCTGCGGCAACCAATTATAACCCCAACGGCTGGAATCTTACCTGGAACCCCTTATACTACCGTTTCTCTTCCAGCTACAGTGATTATGCATTGAAATATGCTGAATTTGCAACAGATATAGATAACTATTATATTTCAAATTTAACTGGGTTTGTATTCCAATCCGATAAGGTGAAAACAGAGATTGCCCAGTCGGGTGCAATTTTGGGTGATGTTACAGCTCCTTTAAACCATGGAATTCTGGACAATCCGTATCGGGTGCTTCAGGATACCACAGCCCAGATGAGGGCTAACGGAGTCCAGACCGCCATTGACGAATGGGTAAGGCAAGCGAATGAATTCCTTAAAAATAAGAAATAACAGCTGACCTGTCATAAGGATTCAGGGGGCTTTCCTGAAAAAGGGTGCCCCCTGAAAGTCTGCCTGAAAGGCGGCTATTTTAGTATAAAACACAGTGTGAACCGGATGCGTATTACAAACAGGCAAGAAGCCGGATTACAGGAAAGGGGCCTTCCTATGAGGAGGGCTGATGATTTCAAATGGATATATATTGGAGAATAGAGAAAATAGGTACAAGAGAATATACATATATTCATCCGGAAGTAAAGAGTGATAATAATTTCTATAAAAGAGGTTTCTTTGTAGAGAATTCTGCTTGCCATGATCTGCGGAAATATAAGTTTATGGATATGGAAATTATAGCAGACGAGGATATGATTCTGGAGATAGATTTTTGTTTTGCAGCGGATAATTCTCCCCAGGCTGAGAAAGAGCGGCAGGGCAGAAGACTGCTTGCGGTTACGGGAACCGGCAGAAAACATGTCAGCCTTGCTCTATCCCAGTTGGACACACCGGCCGCTCTGGAAAATGATTATAAATTTGTCCGTGGATTCCGAATAAAGAGCAATAAAGACTTTACCCTAAAGAGTGTTACGTTTAAAAAGGGAAGAGCCATTGGGCTGTCCTGTGATATTCTTTCAAAAGCAGTGCAGGAGGATGAGACGGCAGTTTATATGGTAACCGTGACCAATTGCTGCGGCGAGGAAAGAAGTGTTACGCTATATAACGAAAAGCAGGGCTGGGAAGTATTAGAAGTTGAATTGGGAGAAGAATTTATCAAACTGTCTCCCTGGGAGGAAAAGACTGTGTCTGTCAGGGTGAGGATGAATGGCAGGATTGTACCGGGAGGGTATGAAAAACATCTTCTCGTTGGGGTTCCCGAGGGCGACGGAAGCCAGGCGGAGGAGATAACCCTTATTACCGGCAGATATCTTTCCCATCCCAATATGCTGGCGGATGAAGAAGAGCTGGAAGGGATAAGGCGGAAAACAGAAGTTACCGGTTGGGCAAAAGAGACGGCAGAACTATGGGAAAAGCTGGCCGCAGAGTGGCAGGTGCCGGAAATGGAAAAAGAAAAGAACTTCCTTTTTGAATCCAGACAGGCTAACTGTGCCAAGGGCAGCGCCATGATGTACCGTATAACCGGAAAGAAGGAGTACGCAAAGAAAGCCGCAGGTATGCTTTTACAGCTTACGGATCCGGCAAAAGGCTACCTTCGCCTTCCCCATGGCTGCAGTCAGGAGCTGGTACATGAAGGTGAATTCTTTAAACAAATGGCAATGGTCTATGATCTTATTTATGACACGGAATATATTCAGGAGGAAGATCGCAGGAATATTGAAGCAGCCTTCCGGTTATTTATGGAGCTTATGGATGAAAGCCTTACCAGAGGAGAAATATCCAACTGGAGTCTGGCAGAAACAGTGGGGGCCCTGTGCTGTGCAGCTGTTTTGCAGGACCGGGAACGGATGGAGCGTTTTCTTTACGGAACGGGAGGCGTAACGGAGCACATGTCCAAGGGTATTCTAAGTGACGGCTTCTGGTTTGAATGTACCATTGGCTATAACCTGCTGGCGGCAGGACTTCTGACGGAAGCGGCCCAGGTGGTCAGACATTTTGGCATTAACCTGGCAGACCTTTGGGTGCCGGCTTCCTACTCCCCCAATATAGGTTTCCCTAAATTTCAGAGAGACGGCCTTGTTCTGGAGGCGTGGGGGCCGAACACCAGAGCTTACCGGAGCATATCCATGCTTTGGGACAGTCTGCTGCCCTTCTTTGATTACCGTGGAATTATTCCGGGAATGAACGATTCCTGTGAGATGAAAATTCCCGGTATAGCAGCCGTCTTATATGACCACCGGTATGACCTGGCATATTACTTATACGGTAAGGCAGAGTATGCGGAGGCGGTAAAAGACCTGCCTCCGAAGGAAAGAGATTTGTTTTACGGCGGCGGGGAAGCAGCAAAGGACAAAAGGGAAGAATACTATAAAAAGAGTGTCTATGCAGATAACGGTGGACTTGCCATTCTACGTTCCCAAACAGAGGGAAGGGAACAGAGAGAGCAGATTCAGGTGGCCTTGAAATACGGCTGTCACGGAGGAGCCCACGGACATTATGACAGAGTCAGCATTACAGGCATTTCCAGATACGGTAAAAGTATATATTCTCCGGAAAACATATGGTACAGTTATCATACCTTTATGTACAAGTTTTATGTGCAGAATTCCATTACCCACAATATGGTGACAGTGGATTTAAAACAGCAGGACCCTGCCGAACCTGTGAGGAATCTTTTTTATTCTGGAAAGATGCTGCAGGCCTGTGAGCTGGAAAACAAAAGCAGATGGTGCAATCCTCCTTATGGCGGCTGGAATGTGGATGTGGCGGACTTTGAAGAACGTACCTGGCGGGAAGGGAAATATGTACCGGTACCGAAGGAACATCCGGCTTATATGGAACGGACGGACTTTACGGAGGAGGTAACCCAGAAAAGGCTGACGCTGGTAACGGATGATTTTATCGTTAACTTTGATTACCTGAAAGGCGGCAGGGAACATCAGTATGACTGCATCTATCATTTAAAAGCCTTAAAAGGTCTGGAGAATGAAGGCATTAAGTTCCTGAAACATACGGACCAGCTGGATACAAGTCCTCTTGGAAGCGGACAGTTTATTACAGACTGTGACTGGTATCGGGCTGAGGGAAGTACCAGACTTCATTTTGAGACTTATTATGATGAAGAACATAATAACGGGGGCAAATGGCTGACAGTAAACCGGACGGCGCATAATACATGGGGAAGTATTCAGACGGATTTGTATGCGGTATGGCCGGACAGCTACGAGATGGTTATCGGACACCCGCCGGAATATGAGCATATGTATAAACAGCTCTGGTATGAGGTATGGCTGGATGATGAGCTAAAGAGCGGCGGGAACTTTGGAGCATGGGTGTTGGGAAAGGAGCGGATTCATCTGAATATATCCGGCGGAAAGACCCTGTCCCTGGTCATTAAGGTGAAGGATGTGGAATTTGAGCCTGGTATTATGCAATACAGTAAGGATAATATATTTTGGGGCAACCCTTACCTGACCGGAAAGGATGGAAGGGTAATATATCTGTCGGACCTGAAGGTGGAATATGAAAATACAAAAAGGACTAAGGAGGCCGGAAAAGATTATGAGGGCGGCCTGATAAAGATACAGGGGGAACTCCTGCCTTTTAGTATTCCAGCGGAGCCCGCCGATCCTATGAAGGCAGGACGGATAACCTTATCCTTGGAAGGCCTTGAGGCAGAATACTTTGACTCCTTTGTCGGCGCCGATTACCCCATCGGAAGCGAAGAGGATATTCGCAAAAGTATTTTTTTCCGGAGCTTCGGAAAGGAAGCACGATTTACCACCCTGTTAGAACTATATGAATCTCAATCTCTTATTCAGGAGATAGAGGAGGCAGGCCCTGACCGTCTGGCTGTCCGTTTAAAAGATGGAAGAAAGCAGATTATTACCGTGTATGGGCTGGAACAGGATACTGAAACACAGGTAAGAATTGAAGAATATAAGGATGGGAAGCTGGTAAGACAGGAGTCAACCTGTATATGCGGGGAGGAGTAAAATACATGGAAAGCAGTAGAAAAACATTGGAAATCTGTATAAAGCGGGCAAAAGAACTTCTGGACGCAACAAAAGAATACTGTTCCAAGGGAAATCGGGAAGCACTGGAAGATATGATTCTACAGGCTGAATTGGCTTTAAAGGGAAGGAAGGTGCCCTTTACCAGAAACAGAGCTTTCTATCAGCCGGGAAAGGAAGAAGAAATTCACTTTGCCTTGAACCGTTATACAATGGCGCCTACCTATTTTGATAAAGAGGTATATTATCATTATGGCCTGGAAGAGGCGGTTAAATGGTATAAATCAGTAGAGCTGTCAAAGGCCGGTTTACCTGCTTTAAAGGAAAAAGCCAGAATCTTGTCAGAGCAGGCAGAAGAGCTTTTGGAGAGTGCCGGCTATGGAACAGCCCTAGGGTGCTATGAAGAAAAATATGGGAAGATATTAAAGGAAAGGATGAAAATAACCGGAGAGTGCATGTCGGGGGAAGATTTGGATAGTCTGCAAAAAGCAATTATAAAATTGTCGGATGCCTTAAGAGACATGAGATTCTCAAGAAGATTAAGAACAGATACGGACCAGGAAAGTTCACTTTTAATGACTGGGGAAGAATTAGCTGCTCTGAAAGAGCGCCTTCTTTCTGATGAAAGCATCAAGAGCCAGGTGCGGGAGATGGAGAAAACAGCCGGTACATATTCTCTGGAGGCTCTTAAGGATATCTATTGGCGGACCTCCTCTGAAGATGATTATGACAGCATGAACGCAAGCTATTTTCTCTGGAGCTATACGGATAAAATCGTGAATTTTACTTCTCCCAGGGAGGCATGCTATGCACGTGTTTCCTTCACATTGCCCTGTGAAGAGAATGAAGAGGAAGGGCTTGGACATGTCTGGATTGACAATATCGAAATTATGTCCGCTTCCGGCAAGGAGCTTCTTATTAAGAACCCGGGGTTTGAAGAGGGAGAAAAAACTCCTGAATTTTGGCAGTCAGTTGCAAAAAAGGGAGCTCCTGCTATGTTTTGGGAAGACCGTTATCCATACTGCGGAAACGAAAGGAGAAGTATATACCTTTGTAATCCCACGGCTGAGGATGAAGGAGCCTGGTGCTATACGGAGGACATTCCTCTGGCGGGAGGAACGAGCTATACGGTTACCTTTCATGGAAAGCTGGATGGCAAGCTGAAAAAAGGACTGAAAACCACTGTAACCTTTCTGAATGAAGAAAGGGAAAAAACAGGAGAATTCAACTATTATTTTAACCGTAAATCCTATTTAAAGACAGGGATGTTCAATCTTACCATGCAATGTGATGCCATCCTTTATGCATTAAAAGGAGAAATTGACTATGCCAGGAAAGCCAAATTCGGAATGCTGTGTTTCCTCCAGGATTTCTGCCAGGGAGCGGAGCATTGGATGGTAACGAACCTGAGGCCTGACGGTAGTGATGCTTATGGTGCCGTGCAGGGCGGCAGGGATTTGTCTGTCATTGCCTGTACCTATTCCCTGATAAAGAAAGTACCAGTGTGGAGTAAGGAAGAAAAGGAAGAATTTTATGCCCTTATAGAATATATGCTGCGGTATATGCTGGATTTAAGAGACCGTACGGAACTAACCGCCAGGCAGGCCCAGTACGGCTGTTCCAACTGGCAGACGGATATGTGCATTGGTACGGCCCTAATGATGATGGTTATGGAGGACTTTCCCCACCGTAAGAGCTGGCTCTACAATGCACATGCCGTATTAAGGGCCCAGTTGAAATATAATGTAAATCCCGACGGCTCCTGGCCGGAATCCATCCGTTACCATCATGCCGCCCTGGAGCACTTTGCGGGCTATGCCAGAGCAGTCCTTCTGAATATGGGAGAGGACTGGTTTCAAGATACTCCCCTTGGGGATATGTTTACCTATAGCCTTAATCTTCAGACTCCGGGGTATGTATATTTTGAAAACCGTATCGGTACTCCGCCTTTTGGCGACCATGCATTAAGCGGAGGCAGGGAATTTGCCATTTATGGAATCTACTTAAAACAGATAGAATGCATCAATAAAAATGCCGCAGATAAAATGTATGCTACCTGGTGCCTGGCCGGAAAACCGGTGAAAGCACTTGGGGGTGAATCTGTTATTCTGGAAAATCTTCTGGCGGCAGGGGAGGATTATAAAATGGCAAAGGATTTTCAATTTCATCTGGAATCTACGGCGGAATTTCCCAATGCAGGTATTTATGTATTTCGCAAGAATTTCGGAGAGGAAAAGCAAAGCTATTTTGCCATTATGTCCAGCCCTGAAATTGTAAAGCACGGTCATTATGACCAGGGTTCCTTTATAATATATAAGAACAGTACTCCAATCGTCATGGACTCCGGCATGGAAGGATATTTTGATTCCAGTACCGAATGGCATTTATGCTCCTATTCCCATGCTTGTATGATGTTTGCCGGACAGGGAGAAGTACCGGTGAAGGAAAGTAAGAGCATTAATCTTTCGGCAGGTACCTTCAGCCGGGAAAAGGGATGGCTGGATGTGCCCAGAACAAGTAAAGTGTTGAAGGTATCTACCGGAGGTCAGATAGAATATATTAAAATTCTCATTGGCCATCCGGAAGGCAAGGGGGAGCATGTAAGGGAAGTATACTGGATAAAAGAAGCAGATTTGTACGTTATAAGAGATTATGTCTACGGCTACAGCGGTAAGCTTTTATTTAATTTGCCGGTAGCATCGCACACTTCCAGAGTAGAGGGGAACTGTATTCTGTCAGAGGGGTATTATGAGGTTGAACTTGAAACCGTATTTTTGTCACCAATAACCGGGCTGACAGTAGAAACCGGCAGAACAGCGCCCTTTCTTCCGGTTGAAGATAAAGTCCAGCTCCTGGAATATATAAGGGCGGAAGGGGAGTCGAAGGACGGTTTTCTGGTACTTCTTTATCCCAAAGAACAAGGGAAAGAAGAGCTTGAGGTAATTCCGGAGGAAGAGGGGAATTACCGGATAAAATGCCTTAATGGACAAGAAATAAAGTTGGAATCCACGGGAGTTACAGGAGTAAGAGTAGTAATCAAAGCGGAGCAATGACCTAGTACAGCCTTGCATAATTATCACTTAATTTATGCAAGGCTGTACTAATGTGCTAAAGTTGAATTTTTTCGGTATTGGCTTGGAGAACAGCCGCATTTTTTCGTAAAATATCTGCTAAAGTGATAAATGTTATGGAAGCCGCAGGCTTCGGAAACAGCCGATATCTGCATGGCTTCATTGGTCAGCATGTTTTTGGCCTTGTCTAAACGTGCCTCCAGCAGGTCCAGCCTTGGTGTGCAGTTATAAAATTGATTGTAGTAGA
>JAEXGM010000282.1 GCA_023450835.1 Bacillota bacterium
ACATGTGGTTCTGACTTGGGGAGTAACAGTAGTAAAACAGGCATATAGTCTAATCGTACTATTAATTAGAATTATAATGTATAGGTTTATAATGTCAAGAAAAAAGTGTCACATATTTTGTCACACACTGCAATTATATGATTATATATCTGCTATCCCTTTAGGAAGTCGATAGGGTATGGGAATCAAAGTTTTTGTATGCTGAGACAGAACAGATAGAAAAGTAAGACTAGAAGGCAACCCCGAAGATAAATAGTAAAAAGTCATCACATCTTCTGTCACAGGTCAATAGTGATTTAAAACAGTAAACCTTATTGCAAATTGTGAACAATATATTTAAAAAGCAGAATGGTTTGAAAGTAAAAATGTACATATTGCAGAAATTTTCCAAATTACAAATCATTAAATTGACAATATATGGAAACAAAGTTATAATTGTCTTACCATATAGACCGGTAAAAAGTTGCGTAAAACGTGGGTGCAGATTAAAGGGATATATGTGGTGAAGGCGAACAGACATTACTACGATATCCTTTATTTTTATGCGGTATCTTCGGCCCCAAGCAGGAAATTCAAGATGACAGACAATCCCCGTATTATAAGGTTCAGTAAGTCCACAGGCAGGACAAGCCTGGATTTTAAAGCAATAAAATATTATAAAAGTAAAAGAGAAACGGATAATAAGAATTAACTTGGGGAGAGATAAAGTTAATGAAGAAACAGTTAAATATTGCAATGCTTGGGCATAAAAGAATACCTTCAAGAGAAGGTGGTATAGAGATTGTAGTAGAAGAATTATCCACGCGGATGGTAAAGCTTGGACATAAGGTGACTTGTTATAACCGCAGTGGAAACCATGTGAGCGGAAAAGAATTCGATACCTATAAATTGAATGAGTATAAAGGAATTAGACTGAAACAAATAGTTACCATAAATAAAAAAGGGTTGGCTGCAATGTCGTCTTCAGTTTTTGGAGCAATTTGTGCAGCTTTTGGAAATTATGATGTAGTTCACTTCCATGCTGAAGGGCCGTGTGCCATGCTGTGGCTGCCAAAATTATTTGGTAAACGATGTATTGCTACAATTCATGGGTTGGATCATCAACGAACAAAATGGGGGAAGATTGCAAGTACTTACATTATGTTGGGTGAAAAATGTGCGGTGAAATATGCGGATGAAATTATTGTTTTAAGTGAAGGTGTTAAGCATTATTTTGAAAAGAATTATGGAAGAAAAACAAAATTCATTCCAAATGGTGTGAACGAACCGACTATTAGAGAGGTTGATCTGATAAATCAAAAGTACGGCCTTGAGAGAAATGAATATTTTTTATTTCTTGCCAGGTTAGTGCCTGAAAAAGGTGTGCAGTACTTAATAGAAGCGTTTAAAAAAGTGCTGACAGAAAAAAAGCTGGTTATTTCAGGAGGCACCAGTGATACGGGAGATTTCCTGGCTTCAATAAAGAAAATGGCCAAAGATGATGAGCGGATTATTTTTACCGGATTTATTCAGGGGCAGATACTGGACGAGTTATATAGCAACGCTTATGTGTATATCCTGCCTTCGGACTTAGAAGGGATGCCGATTAGTTTATTAGAGGCAATGAGCTATGGAAACTGCTGTTTGGTCTCAAACATTTCTGAATGTACAGAAGTTGTCGAAGACAAAGCGATGATTTTTCAAAAGGGAAATATTGAAGATCTTAAAGAAAAAATACAGAGTGCTTGTAATAATGAGGAGTTGGTATATGGATTGAGAAAAGAAGCATCCGCTTTTATTAACAGGAAATATAATTGGGATGATGTAGTAATAAAAACGTTGGGTTTATATTATAAAAACTAAGGATGGTTAGCTTATCCATTCCCATAGCGCGAAATTATATCTCCGTGTTTAGCACTTGAACTATTTAAAGTGATAAATTGATATCACTTATAAAGTATGTAAGTAACAAGTAAGTGAGAAGGTAAGTTCCAGGAGGAAAGAAATGATTCGAATATTACAGTGTGTTAATGATATGCATCGTGCAGGATTAGAAACGATGCTGATGAATTATTATAGGAACATTGATAGATTTCAGATTCAATTTGATTTTTTGACTCATCGGCCTTATAAAAGTGATTACGATGATGAAATTATGGCTCTTGGCGGGAAGATATACCATGCACCAAGACTTTATCCTCAAAATTATCTTCAATACATAAAATTTATGAAACAGTTTTTTAAGGAGCATACTGATTATAAAATCATACATTCCCACATTGATTCAATGAGTTATCTGCCTCTTTTGACTGCAAAAAAGGCGGGAGTACCTATTAGAATTGCACATAGTCATAATACGGCAATAGATAAGGACCTGAAGCTTCCTTTAAAAAAATTTTTTAAAAGCCAAATAACCAAATCAGCAAATTATTACTGCGCATGCGGAGATGAAGCAGGAAAATTCTTGTTTCCGGGAAAGAATTATTCTATTATTCCAAATGCAATAGAAATAGACAAATTTTTATTTTCGCCGGATCTTAGAGATGAGATTCGCTGTGAATTGAACATTAAAAATAAATTCGTTGTAGGACATGTTGGACGTTTGTCGTATCAAAAAAATCATGAATTTTTGATTGAAATATTCAGGAGAATTTTATATGTTAACAAAAATGCTATTTTATTACTAATAGGCAGTGGAGAAAGAGAAAAAGAAATTCGAAAAAAAGTACAGGAATATAATATTGATTCAAATGTTGTCTTTTTAGGAAACCGCTCAGATGTTAACCGTTTGTACCAAGCTATGGATGTGTTTGTGATGCCATCACTTTTTGAAGGAATACCGGTTGTTGGTGTAGAAGCTCAGTTTGCAAATCTGCCATGTTTTTTTTCGGATAAGGTCCCTAAAGAAGTATCCTTTACTGAGCGTTGTTCTTTTATATCGTTGAATGACCCGGTAAATTTATGGGCGGAGCAAATACTGCATTATCAAAGAGATGATTGGCGCAGGGATGTTAGTGATTTGGGCAATCGAATATATAACATAAAACAAGCAAAAAATATATTGACAAAATACTATTTGGATTTACTACAGGGGATATAGGGAGGGCTTATATGAAAGTTATTGCATTTTATCTGCCGCAATTCCACAACATTCAGGAAAATGATGAATGGTGGGGAGAGGGATTCACGGAATGGACAAATGTGAAAAAAGCTACTCCTTTATTTGCGGGGCATGCACAGCCGAGAGTTCCATTGAATCATTATTATTACGATTTACTTGATATCAAAACCCAGATTTGGCAGGCAGAATTAGCTAAGGAATATGGTATTTATGGTTTTTGCTATTATCATTACTGGTTCAGTGGGAAATTACTGCTTGAAAAACCTATGGAGAATATGCTAAAGAATCCAGAGGTGGATATGCCATTCTGTATTTGTTGGGCGAATGAACCATGGACCCGTGCATGGGTTGGAGAAACGAAGGTTCTGATACCACAGAAATATGGCGATAAAAGTGATTGGAAAGAGCATTTTATGTACCTTCTGCCATTTTTAAAGGATAGAAGATATATTAAGGAAAATAATAAACCTTTAGTTATTATCTACAGACCAGAAGTAATAGAGTGCTTAAATGAGATGCTGGATTACTGGAGTACTTTGGCAGTAGAGAACGGACTTGCCGGATTAACATATGCTTACCAGAATATTGATTTTGATTTACAGGCTAGTAAAGATGATTCCAGGTTTGACTACAATATTGAATTTCAGCCATTGTATGCACGGCATGATCTGTTTAAGGATAATCACAAAATATTGAAAGCGGTTAGACGTAAAGTTGCAGCCGTGTTTGAAAGACAATTTGGAATTGATTTAATGCGGTACGGTGCTAATTTTTTTAGCAGTAATCAAATTGAGTATGATGCTGCCTGGGAGAAAGTACTGAATCGAAAGCCTGAAAGTCCGAAAAATATTCCTGGTGCTTTTATTGGATGGGATAATACACCCAGAAAAGGTGAAAAGGGTTTAATCTATGTTAATGATACTCCGGAGAAGTTTGAAAAGTATTTATCAAAACAAATTAAAAGAGTTAGAAATGTGTACAAAAAAGATATGTTATTTATGTATGCATGGAATGAATGGGCTGAAGGGGGATATTTAGAGCCGGATGAACGTTCGGGGTATCGCAATCTTGAAAGTATAAGAAATGCTCTAAAAGAAAACGGAGAATTCCCTTGGTGAATAATGTGAAAATCGGGAGCGGAAATATGGAAACTGGGAAAAACAAATTAAATAAATTGGTAATGATAACAATTTTATTCTTCCCGATTTTACCGCAATATGTGTATGTGACCGGGAGACTAAACATAGTGAATTTATTTGCTGTATTTGTTTTCGCAGGCTTCATTATTACAACCCCAAAGTTCAAACTTTATAAATTTTATAAAAATATAGCTTTTTTCTGGATTTTTCAAGTTGTTTACATTTTTTCCTGCGTTGCTGGAAATGACTATTTTGCAGTCATTGCTAGAATTGTATCATATATATGTATTCCGATAATTATATTGTTCTCCATAAACACAAGGGGAAAATTTATGTCAGCTATTAATACATTGATAGCTGGAGGGACTATTCTTGGTATATTTGGAATTGCGGAATCTGTTACTCAAACAAATATATTTCAACTCTTTGCAGGGGATTCTACTGTGTTTTATCGTGAGATAAGATACGGTTTACTTAGAATAATGACCACCTTCGGTCAACCAATAGCTTACGGAATTTATCAGGTATTTATTGCTGGGCTTATTTTATACATGCTACATAATGATATAAGCGAAAAACAAAAAACACGGTTAAGAATATGTAATATTATTGTAGTTTTAAACATTTTTTTATCGTTGTCCAGATTGCCCATTATGGGATATATATTGTTGCTATTATTAATAGCATATAGGAAGTCGAAGAGGAAATTTATAGAATACTGTTTTTATGCTGGTATTGCGAGTTTAATTTTCATACTGTTTATATCATCTTCAGGAATTGAAATTCCTTTGTTTTCCCCGGTTGTACGTGGTATTTCATCTGTGCTGGAGGGAAATGAAACATCAGTTTCGGTAGAAGGTTTTGGAAACAGACTTATTTTATTTTCATGGGTAATTAGCTCTATGAAACCCGGAGCTTGGGTGTTTGGAAATGGAATTACCACAGAATTTGCATATCAAGTGTATTCATGGCAAACCAAAACATCAATTGAAAATTACTATTTATATGTTTTTTATCATCTGGGAATAATCGGAGTGATAGTTTTGCTGGGAATGTATATTTCCACGCTAATTTATGCACATCGAGGGATACGTAGGAAGATGAAATTCTCAAATGAAGGAAGTATCTCATTTTATAAGATAATTATAATTATGTTTTCAATTTATTATATCTTAGTTCTTGGTGTTCAAGAAACGGACATTTCTAGAATGTATGCAATATTGGTCATGCTGCTTATCTCATATAATTCAATAGTCAAACTGGAAAATTCCAGCAGCCTTAAGCAAGGAGACGGTGGAAATGAACATAGGGCTTTTAGGATTTGACTTTTCGAGCGCAAATAAAGGATGTGAGGCGCTTGCATATTCTTTTATTAATCTATTGGGAACAATGGGCATAGAAGAAAAAATCCAAATATATAATTTTTCGTATTGCAAGGTTGGAGCTATTTCAAATAAATATCCTGATATCAAGTTTATTGATTGTAAGCTTTCATTAAAAAATCCAATTTATTTAATGAAACTCAGGTCAATTTTTTCAAAGATGGATTTCATATTTGATGTTACGTTTGGTGATGGATTCTCGGATATATACGGGAAAATTTGGCTTGTGATTACAAATATTCTTAAACAGAATGCCATTTACTCAAAAGCACCGCTTGTTCTGCTGCCGCAGACATATGGCCCATACAAAAATACTGTATTGCGTATGTGGAGTAAATCAATTATTAAACATAGTGATTTGGTATATTCCAGAGATTTAGACTCAGCAAATGAACTTAATTCTTCTTGTGGTAACAATATTATCCCATTGACTGATATGGCATTCGCATTACCATACGATTCCTCAATGTATAGTTTTAATACGGATAAAGTTAAAATTGGAATTAATGTATCTTCACTGTTATGGGACAGTCCTTATGCCAGAGATAATAAATTCGCATTGAAAGTTGATTATGTTGATTATATAAATACATTGATTGACGAACTGTTATTGAACAGTAATTATGAAATACATATAATACCGCATGTTATTGATAAAGAGAACTATACGGCGCCTGAAAATGATGTAAGAGCCTGTGAGGATGTAAAAAGAAGATTTGGCGATAGAATTGTCCTTGCTCCGGCTTTTGATAATCCTATTGAAGCAAAAAGTTATATTTCAAATATGGACGTATTTATTGGTGCCAGAATGCATTCAACTATCGGTGCCGTGTCATCTGGTATTGCTACTATTCCATTTGCTTATAGCAAGAAGTTTGAAGGCTTGTTTGGAAATTTGGATTACCCATATATAGTTGACGGTCGAAAGTTCTCAACAAAAGAAGCTGTTAAATTGACAAAAGAATATATTGATAATAGAAAGGCCCTAAAGCAATCAACAAATAATTTGATGAGTATTGTGTCGGATAAACTGGAATTCCTGCAAATAGGAATCAAAAGTCTAATCAGAAGTAATTCCTTAAATCAAAAGGGGGCAGTACGCGGTGAAAATATATAAAAAAATGGTGCTTTATGATTTTCCGGCGGACGATAATTTTCCATTAACAAAAGCATTGAATTTGAATAAAAACAGTGAGTGGCACTCGGTTGGTATTAAAGGCGATAATACCAGCCCTTTCAAGGTACATATACGTTTTTTTATTGTTCCTTTGAAGTTATTATTTCATATAAAGAAGATAAAGTGTGTCGTGACATGGCAGCAGTTTTATGGGCTGGTGCTTTCATGTTACTGCAGATTATTCCGCATAGAGAAAATAAAGATTACTGTTTTGACATTTATTTATAAAGAAAAAAAAGGAGTAGCGGGGAAGTTATTTAATTCTCTCATTAAATTTGCAATTGAGTCCAATTCAGTGGATAGGTTAATCTGTTTTTCGAAAAATGAAAGTGATTATTATAAAAAAATATTTCCCAAGGCTGCAAACAAATTTTGCAGTACTTCATTTGGAGTGAAAGACGAAACGGATTTTGCCCTAACTGCTTTCCCCAGCCGTCCCCCAAATGATGGCGGATATATTGTTTCTGTGGGAAGAAGCAACCGAGATTATGCTTTTCTAATTAATGCCCTGCACGGAACTACATATAAATTAAAAATTGTATGTGATTCATTAAACAAAGACTCGCAAGAAAATATTGAGGTTTTGAAAGATATTTCCTATGGTGAGGAGCTTTATAGAGTTATTTTGAACAGTTATTGTGTTGTAATTGCATTAAATGATATTCACATTTCAGCGGGACAATTTGTGTTCATTCAAGCGATGATGTTAGGTAAACCAATTATTGTTACAGAAACGGATACCTTGGAAAACTATGTAATTGATGGTGACAATGGTTTTATTATTGAAAAAAGGGCTGAAGAGTTGATAAATGCTATTGAGAAATTATTAGATTTGGATACCTATAACAGAATGTCTCATAATGCCAGATACAATTATGAGCAATACTTTACAATTGAAGCTATGTGTAAAAATATAGCGAAGATAATAGAAAATAAAACGGAACAAATAGGGATATAATTATGAGATTGAAAAATTATTATAGGGAGTATTGCTCTGGGTGTGGATTATGTATAGCCGACGAAAACGTACAGTTCCAAAGCGAACATGGATTTGACTACCCCATTATTATAAATTCAAAACAAGTTAAATTCTGTAAATCTGTGTGCCCGGTTAATGGAATTAATTATAATCAGCCTGGATACACAAATCTTTGGGGTGATTTTAAAATGGCGTATTCGGGTTGGGCAATAGATGAACAGGTTCGATTTACTGCTGCAACAGGAGGAGTCATTACAGGATTATGTATCTATTTAATTGAATCAAAACTTGTGGATGGCATACTTCAAATCGGAAGCGATAACAATGATCCTTTAGGTATTCAATTATATTTTAATGAACAAGTGGATGATATATTGAAGTGCAGTACTTCCAGGTATATAACAGGAATAACGTTTAGGAATATTCAAAAGTATTTTGAGGGTGATAAAAAATATGCGGTGGTTGGTAAACCTTGTGATATGGAAGCCTTAACCAATTATATTAACTTAAGACAAGAATACAAGAAGTATGTCAAATATAGATTAACCTTCTTTTGTGCTGGAGCACCGAGTAAACATGCAAGTTTGAAATTAGCAAATTCACTTGGGGTAACAAATGGGGAGATTAAGAAAATACGATACAGAGGAAATGGCTGGCCTGGTTTAGCTACTATTGTTTCCGGTAATAACGAGGAGTATACAATGCCATATATAGATTCGTGGAATCATTATCTGGGACGCGATATAAGAAAAATGTGTAAATTTTGTATGAATGGAATTGGTGAATTCTCGGATGTATCCTGCGGAGATTTGTGGGAAGTGGATAATGAAAATAAACCAATATTTGTTGAAAAAGATGGAGTCAATATTATATTTTCGAGAACGGATTTAGGGAATGAACTGATTAACAAGGCAAAAGAAGCAGGATATATTCATATTGAAAATTATAAAGATATTGAAAAATTAAAATATATTCAACCCAATCACCATAATATGCGTACAACTATGTTATGGAAAGTTATAGGTATGAAGCTGCTGGGAAAAGCAGCACCTAACTATAACTGGAAACACTTGCAACTATTTTCAAAAGACATACCAATTAAAAAGAGTATTCGAATCATATTTGGCACAATAAAACGGATTTTAAAAAAATCTATCTAGAAATGAATATAGAGGAAGAGCTACTAGTTTAAAACAAGGATTGAGTATATGCTCAAAGTAGGCGGAAGATGAAAAAAGAAAAAAAAGGTGCATTGTTAAGTAATATAGCGAGAGTATTGTCAGCTAACTTTTGGGCAGCCTTAATCGGTTTTGCTGGAAGTTTTATTTTTCCTAAGATACTGGAAATAGAGGATTATGCATTATATCAAACATTTACATTATATGTTGGATATATTGCTATACTGCATTTGGGTTTCCCGTCTGGAATGGTCATAAATTATGTTGGACAAAGATATGAAGATGTTGATAAAAAACAATATAAGTCAGAAGTAAAGCTGTTAATGTTTATCTTAAGCTTGTTTACGCTATGTTTTTTGATGCTTTTTTTAGTATCTAGGAATAAAATGGTTGCCTATATTGTATTAGCTATTATACCTATAGGAGTAGTAAATAGTTATAAATCATTATTCCAGGCGTGGAGTGAATTCCAGAAATATACACGGATTAGTACGTTTATAGCTACAGCTATTCCAATAATAGCACTTTTGTATTATGCAATTACCAGAGAGCTGCCAGGAGAAGTTTATATATTAGTTTATCTATTCATCCATTGGATAATTACCTTGATAATCTTAATAAATACTTATAGATTTATAAAAGATGTAAAAGGGAGCCGAATGTTTTCTAAAATGAATTGGAAAACAGAACAAACAGGGATAATTTTGGTTCTGGGTAATTATGTTAACACTTTGTTTAATTCTACAGGTAAACAATTTGTACAGCTGTTTTTTTCAACTTCTGATTTTGCATTTTATTCATTTGGAATGTCAATGCAAACATTAATGACTGTATTCATTACCTCTATATCACAACCCTTGTTCCCTGAAATGGCAAAGGGGGAATTTTCAAATGAGGATTATAATAGTATTAAGGAAATGTTATTTATATTTGGCTCCTTTTCCGGATGTGCATATTTTGTAACTTCAATCATAGTGAGAAACTTTATACATAAGTACATTGGTAGTTTAGAGATAGTAGGAATTTATTTTGTTGTATTTCCTGCAATGGCGGTAATCAATTGTTTATATCTGAATCTTTACAAAATTAAAGGGATGATACGGGAGTATATAGTTACTTTGGTTGGAGTCTTAGTGCTGTCAATAGTTTTAGACGCACTGTTTATTAAAATTTCAGGGCATTTTTCAGGTGTTGCAATAGCTACTACAATAACATACTATATTTGGCTGGGAGTAGGATTAAAACAGTTTAGGTTTTTAAAACTGAAGTTAGCGGATTTAATCTATCTTATAGTATATATAGGCGGTTTTTTTGCTATTACGAGGAATCTGGATGACTATACAGGCATAGTTTTATACTTTTTGTTTATATGTATTTTATCCCTCTTATGTTATAGAAAAACGATTTCTTACTTTTTAACAAAAATGAAGAGATAGCATATTCCTGTTTTCTTCTACACCTCAACCTCATAATACCGCATCTCCGAAACCGCCCTAAACCCGCAGCCCTTATAGATACTTAGTGCTCTGTCATTCTTTGCTTCAACATCCAGGGCAGCTCTTGGCATCCCTTTATCAAAAATAAGCTTAAGAGCTTCTCTTAAGGCAGCCTTTCCATATCCCTTTCCTCTATATTGAGGAAGAATGCCAAAGCCATAGATAAAGCCTTCCTTCTCTGAGAATTCAATGCGTATTTTACCAAGGCATTCCCCTTTCAGTTCAACAAGGTAAGTATTTGCTAAAAGGCCGGAATCCTGGTTGCTTTCACCATTTTCTGAAGAGTCTTCACATTCCGGTTCACCCTCTTCGGAATATAATATTCTGTCATGTTTTCTAATTAAAGGTGCATCCTCAGAAGTGGCTTCCCGCAAAGTGATTTGTTGCTCAGAGGCTGGGCTGTTATTGGCTAAGACATTTTCAGAAGCGGGCAATATCATCCGGTGTTCGGAGAAAGAGTAAGTGCCGCCTGCCGATTCGATAAACCTTATACCGGCTTCGGAGTTGCCGTCGGTTAAGAGAAGGAGCTTCTCTTTGCCATATCGTTTACATTCTGCCGCAGCATGGGCAAAGAGCCCGTGGAAGATTCCTTTGCCCCGGTAATCAGGATGTGTCATGCCATTTAGCTCGTAGATGCCGCCGCCAAAACTGCATATTCCAAGATAGGAGACCGGATTATTCCCGGCATAATAAATATATTCCTTCATACAGGAAGGAGCCATAACAGCACTTTCCTTTGTCTCTAATAAAGACATCTTGTAACTCAATTCTAATTTAAGATTGATACCTTCTTCTTTAACGGTGCTCTGCAGAGCAGCAAGCTCTGTGTAATCAGCCTCCGTCAGGTATTCCTTCATAATAAGATATCCGGTATTTTTACTGTCTTTCATCAAAACGCTCCTTTTTGTGGTGTAACATTTTAAGTTCTGCCACTGATTTAATACTCTACTCATCAGTTTCTATTAATACCATTATATTCATCTATATATTTCCGTCAAAGGTCAGAATGATTATATTAAAACTTACCCGGATTTACTTTGGTTTCACTCTATGTTATAAAATGTTTTGGGACCTTTTTTGATTTTATATAAACAGAGGGCATCCCTCAAGTCATTTGCTGACTTCTAGGGATACCCTCGTGTTTTTCTTAAGTACTATATAAAATATAATAAAGGGTTAATACTTGGATCGTAGGAGGTACCAGTGATATTGAACCCTACTTAAGATTTCTTAAGAATTCTTAAGTTTTACATACACTATTATAATCGTTACAAGGAAAATTCGCACCATGTGACAAAATGTGTGACAAGTATTTTGTGATTTTGTACCTCAGGTTGCTAATTTATTGGCATTATGATAATATTTCAGCAGAGAGAAGGACAAATAATTGATAAGAAACGGGACAAAAGAAGGAAACAATAAACTAAGAACAGGTGACAATTATGGATAGAAGAAAAGAATTGAAAAGCCAGTACAAAGAATTAAAGCCGGATATGGGTATTTACCTGATACGCTGTGATGAAACCGGAAAGTATCATCTGGAAACTACTAAGAACTTGAAAGGACATATGAACGGTGCGGGTTTCAAGCTGGAGACCGGCAATCATCCCGTTAGAGAACTTCAGAAGGAATGGAAAGCTCTTGGGAAAGATAAATTCTCCGTTGAGATTGCCGAGCAGTTAGAATATAAAGAGGATGCAGATGATAATTATTATGACCAGGAACTTCTGCTGATGAAAATGCTATGGGAAGAAAAACTAAAGGATGAGGGCTTAACAGCCTATGTGAAATAGCTGCAGGGAACCAATTTTTGGGAAAACATTGATTTTCCACTTCTTTGTGGTTTATAATAGCAATATTATCTAAAAGCAAATGAAAAGGAGTAACAACATGGATATTATAAAGCAGCTTGCCAGTGAACTTGCCGTCCGCCAGGATCAGGTAGAAGCCACTGTAAAATTAATAGATGAAGGAAATACTATTCCTTTTATCGCCAGGTATCGCAAGGAGGTTACCGGTTCTTTAAATGACGAAGTATTGCGTAATCTCCATGAACGTCTTATCTATCTGCGCAATCTGGAGGAAAAGAAGGCAAGCGTATTAGCAAGTATAGAGGAGCAGGGAAAATTAACGGAAGAACTAAGAACGCAGATTCTTGCCGCTGCTACTCTTGTTGTTGTGGAGGACCTTTACCGTCCGTACCGCCCGAAGAGAAGAACCAGGGCAACCATTGCCAAGGAGAAAGGCCTTGAACCTTTGGCAAATATTATTCTCCTTCAGCTGACGGACAAGCCCATAGAAAAAGAAGCAGAAAGCTTCCTTGATCCTGAAAAGGATGTTAATACGATAGAAGAAGCTATTGCAGGGGCTATGGATATTATCGCAGAGAATATTTCCGATGAAGCCGATTACCGTATTCACATACGTAAAGTTACCTTTGAAGAAGGCTTAATTATTTCAACTGCCAAGGATGAGAAGCAAGAAAGTGTTTACGAGATGTATTACCGTTTCGAGGAAAAGCTAACGAAGCTTGCCGGACACCGGGTACTTGCTCTAAACCGCGGAGAGAGTGAGAAATTCCTTACGGTAAAGATTCAGGCACCGGAAGAAAAGATTCTTCTCTATATTGAGACCAAAGTAATTGTAAGAAAAAATCCCCATACCACAGATATTCTTAAGAAGGTAATTGCAGACAGTTACAGCCGTCTCATTTCTCCCGCCATTGAACGGGAGATTCGAAATGACCTGACAGAAAAGGCAGAAGACGGAGCAATCAAGGTATTCGGCAAGAATCTGGAACAGCTCTTAATGCAGCCTCCTATTGTGGGACAGGTTGTACTTGGCTGGGACCCGGCCTTTCGTACCGGCTGTAAGTTAGCAGTTGTGGATGCTACCGGAAAAACCCTGGACACGATAGTGGTATATCCCACAGCCCCTCAGAATAAGGTGGAAGAGGCGAAAGCTACCGTTAAGAAGCTTATTCAGAAGTATGGAATTACTCTGATATCCGTAGGAA
>JAEXGM010000003.1 GCA_023450835.1 Bacillota bacterium
GCACTATTGATTTCAGAAATCTTGGAATCCTGCTGCTCTATCTGGCTGTTGATCTGCTCGGAGTTCCTTTTAAGCTTAGTAAAGCGGTCTTTTACTTCTTCGATGACTCTGGTGCCTGCCGCAACAGCTTCTTTGCCGTCTACTACTTTGTCATGGGTCTGGGTAGCTGCTCCCTGGAGCTTATCAACAACGGCAAGAACCTCTTTCACGGTTTTTGAACTCATTTCCGCAAGCTTTCTTACTTCTTCCGCTACAACTGCAAACCCCTGGCCCGCTTCACCTGCCCTGGCGGCTTCAATGGCTGCATTTAGAGCCAGCAGGTTGGTCTGGCTGGCAATTGCCGTTATATTCGCCATAAACTGGTTTATCTGCTCCATGCTGCCCTTTAAATCAACTACCGTATCCATCGCAGTTCCTACGGCATTTTCAATTGTATGCATCTGATGCAGCATCTCATCGATTCCTTCGGAATTCATAGATATGATTTCCTGCATCTCGCTTGAATTTCCTATAGTATTCGCTGAAATTACCTTTGTTTCTTTAATCGTCCCTCTCGCATCGGCAGCTTTTTTCGCTATCTCGCCGGTGCTCTCTGCCTCTTTTGATACTCCCTCTGCAATCTTATCTACTACCTGTGTCGTCTGATTGCTGACTTCTTCAATATTTTTAATATATTGAAATACTCTGGATATGGCATTATTAAGCTGCGATGTGTTCTCATCAATTGCACTAAGTGTATACCCCAGCTTTTCTGTCATTTTTACCGCTTCCGTCTCTTTTGCAACGGCGGAACTAATATATTCACTCCCCCACTTAGTGGAGAAATAAAAGATAAACATCATAAGATCAAGGCAAAATAATCTTGTTATAAATTCCGCCGGTGTATGGATGTCTCCTAATAATCCTTGGGGATCATAAAAGAAGAAACTGATTAAAAAGAGATTAAAGACAGCCGTATATCCAATCAGGATATATCTGTTAAAGTACAGGGTAGCCATAGCAAAACTGCCGGTATAGATAAGGAACACTCTAACGGTAATCTCCCCGCCTTCTATATGATTTAAGAAACTGGAGGATATCGTAACGGACAGCGGAATCAGTATCGCTGCCAGATAAGAAAGCTTTTCAAATTTCTTGCAGACCAGGGTTAAGAGTGTCGAGAACAAGGCAGCCAAATAAGTAGCGATAAGAACATTTCGCCCATATTCTGTCCCTTTGCTGATAAAAGACTGAATGATTAATATTGTTGATAATCCCCATATAAGAATGACATTAAAATTATTTACCCGTTTGCTGTTTAACTCTACCTTCACGTTGTCCTCCTGTTGTACATTTGCCGAATACGAATACCTTCTGCTGGCTTTTAGTGCCATATTATGTATGATTTTCTGTAATTTTCCACATAAGCTTTATATTTTAAATAGTATTGTAAATAATCTACTTTGTCAATGGCTTATGTTTTTCTTTCTGCCAAGCAATCTTAAGGTCAATTTCACTTCTAAGTAACTTTGGCAGTATCTTAAACGGTTCATTTGCTCTTGAATAAAAGATTTCTTGGGAAACGGACGATGGCAGGTGGTTCCGTTGGGGCATTTTTCTCGTTCTGTATTTCGAATTCCACTAAAATGCCAACAGTTATTCCTGGCAGGTTAAATTACACCAAACTCGCTTCTGCTTTTGGAGTTATGAAACGCTGTGCGCTCAAACATGGCGTAATTTAACCTGGTCATAACTGCTGGCATTTAAGTGTCATACGAAATCCCTCAATAGAAAAATGCCCCAACGGAACCACCTGCCATCTGTGTATAGCAATAAATTTTTCTTCTATTAGTGAGGGTCTGAACTGTGTTCAGGAATGCACAAAAGACCCTGAAAATGAAGCAGAATAGACGTCTTCTTTCTCAAGGTCTTTTATCTTAATCTATTAATTTAATTGTTTTTCAAGTGCTTTGGGGGCAGCTTCAATGAGAGCTTCAATACCTGCCGGATTCTTACCGCCGGCCTGAGCAAGGTTCGGACGGCCGCCGCCTCCTCCGCCTACAAGTACTGCCAATTCCTTAACCAGATTGCCGGCATGGGCGCCTGCTTTTATAGCTTCATCAGTAACCATGACAATCAGGTTTACTTTATCTTCTGCGGATGATGCGAGAATAACAACGCCTTCTCCTAATTTATCTTTTAGTTGGTCTCCAAGGTTTCTTAAGTTATTTACATCCACTCCGTCTGCTCTGGCTGCCAAAAGCTTAACGCCCTTAATTTCTGTTATCTGATTCATAACGTCGCCTAAGGCATCTTTGGCAAGCTTGCTCTTTAATTTTTCATTTTCAGACTGAAGGGTCTTAATTTCTTCCTGAAGATTTTCGATTTTTGTTGAAAGCTGTGCGGGTTCTGTTTTTGCAACTTTTGCAGCCTGGTTTAATTCTGCTTCCAGCTGCTCGTAATAGCGGAACACTCCCTTGCCGGTAAGAGCTTCAATACGTCTTACGCCGGCAGCAACACCGGTTTCTGATACAATCTTAAATATCATAATGGAGCCAGTATTGGCAACATGGGTACCGCCGCACAATTCTTTGCTGAAATCACCCATGGTTACTACTCTGACACTGTCACCATACTTCTCGCCAAACAATGCCATTGCACCGGTCTTCTTAGCTTCTTCAATGGTCATAATATTGGTATTTACAGATAAACCATTCTGAATCTGTTCATTTACTATCTCTTCTACCTTCCCGATTTCTTCTTTGCTCAAAGCAGAGAAATGGGTAAAGTCAAAGCGAAGTCTGTCTTCATTTACAAAGGAACCGGCCTGCTCTACATGGGAACCCAGAACAGTACGAAGAGCTTTCTGGAGTAAGTGGGTGGCACTGTGGTTCTTTCTGGTGTCCCCTCTTTGCTCTTTGTTGATTGACAGATGAACGGTTTCATTCACCTTTATCATTCCCTTTGTAACAATACCGACATGACCAATCTTACCGCCCTGCAGCTTAATGGTATCTTCCACTTCAAATTCCGCTGTAGCTGTTGTGATAAGTCCGGTATCTGCTGCCTGTCCGCCGCTGGTAGCATAGAATGGAGTTTCTTTTGTAAAGATAGTACCCTTCTGTCCTGCGATAAGTTCTTCTGTCACTTCTGTATCTGAAGTAAGGGCAAGAACTTCTGAATCTGTTTCATCTGCCTCATAGCCTACAAAGCTTGAAGTCAGGGAAGGATCCAGTTGTAAATAAACTGTCTCATCAGCACCCATATAATTAGTAACCGCACGGGCACTTCTGGCAGTTTCTCTCTGAACATTCATGGCTTTTGTAAAGCCATCTTCATCAATAGCAAATCCCTTTTCTTCTAAGATTTCTCTTGTCAGATCAAGAGGGAATCCATAAGTATCATAGAGCTTAAAGGCATCCTCTCCGGAAAGGATGTTCTTTCCTTCCTTTACCAGGACCTCTTCCAGATCAGATAACAGCTTCAATCCCTGGTCGATGGTCTTATTAAAGTTATCCTCTTCTATGGTAAGCAGCTTTAAGATATAATCCTTTTTCTCTTCCAGTTCGGGATAACCGTCTTTGGATTCTGCTATTACTGTTGTGCTTAAAGTAGCAAGGAAGCGATCTTTAATTCCAAGAAGCCTTCCATGACGTGCCGCACGTCTTAACAGTCTTCGAAGCACATATCCTCTTCCTTCGTTGGAAGGAATAATACCATCGGAGATCATAAAAGTTACGGAACGGATGTGGTCCGTAATTAAGCGGATAGAAACATCTGTCTTAGCATCTGTTTTATAAGTTACACCGGCTACTTCACATACTTTATCACGAAGTGCTTTGATAGTATCCACATCGAATATGGAATCTACATCCTGAGTAACAGTTGCAAGTCTTTCCAGTCCCATTCCGGTATCAATATTCTTCTGAACCAGTTCTGTATAATGGCCGTTTCCATCATTCTCAAACTGGGTAAATACATTGTTCCAAACTTCAATATAACGGTCACAGTCACAGCCTACGGTACAGCCAGGCTCGTTACAGCCGTATTTTTCACCTCTGTCGTAGTAAATCTCAGAACAAGGGCCGCAGGGACCTGCGCCATGTTCCCAGAAATTATCTTTTTTACCAAAACGGAAGATTCTCTCGGGAGCAATTCCGATTTCTTTATTCCATATTTCAAAAGCTTCATCATCTTCTTCATATACGGAAGGATAAAGCCTGTCAGGATCAATTCCAACCACGACCGTTAAGAATTCCCAGGACCAGTGAATCGCCTCTGTTTTAAAATAGTCTCCAAAAGAAAAGTTACCGAGCATTTCGAAAAATGTACCATGTCTTGCTGTCTTACCTACATTCTCAATATCACCGGTACGGATACATTTCTGGCAGGTGGTAACGCGTTTTCTTGGCGGAATTTCCTGTCCTGTAAAATATGGCTTTAAAGGTGCCATACCTGAATTAATTAATAACAAACTCTTATCATTCTGAGGAACCAAAGAAAAACTGTCCATCTTCAGATGACCTTTACTTTCAAAAAAGTCCAGGAACATTTTCCTTAGTTCATTTACTCCATAAGCTTTCACACTATTTGCCTCCTGTGTATAAATAATGGTCCGAAAACCTAATAATCCACTAACGGACATTTGGCCGTGAGGCCACTCCATGCCGGATGTAAATTATGCTTCTCTATAATTCACACTAGTATCTTATTATAAGCAGATATTAGATTTTTGTCAATAAAATAGCACAGCTTGCAAATTAGCGGTAAGCCTCCAAAGTAACAGGCTTTCCGTTTATCAGTTTAAAATAAACGTTATAAGGGCTTATCTTCACAGTCTCAAGATTCACAAAATGTTTCTTCATTATAGAATAAATAGTATTCATATACCATGCTCCCATATAGACTTCCTTGAGGTTCTGGTTTATAAGAGAACTTCCATCATCATTTGTTTCATTTATTCTGGATATATCCTTTACAGTATCCGGAACCACATAAGTGCTTGCTTCTTTTTTGGCGGGATACAGATAAAGCTGACTAAGCTCTCTGTCATATAATATGCCATCTGCAGAAGCAAACCAGTCATTTTCCGCCTTGACATTTACGGCAGTTAACCTGGGGAATACATTTCTTATCTTCCTTGCAATTAAGAGTACATTATGAAGTTCCCCGGTCTTCTCATCCTGCAGGCTGTAGAAGGTAGAAGGAAAATCCAACTGCCTGGCATTCGGAAACAATGTCAGTATATCTGAAGGCACCTTAACGATACCCTCTGCCCAGATGACTCTTTCAGCCTGCTCTGCTTTCCCGGCAAAAACCTGCTTCAGGTCAACTGCTTCATCTGTGATATAAACTGTCTTTTCACCGGCATAAGCCTTGGTGTTGCCTTTTGATACATAGTAGGTATCCGAAAGACTCCAGTCAACCAAATCTTTGGCCTCAATCGGATTCGTTCCTTCTCCCTCTGTGCTGCTCACTTCCTCCAGAGTTCTGTTTAATTGAAGCAGTTTTGTTACATAGTCTGTCAGAATAGATTTAGCAGAACCGGGAGAAATAAAGGTATTGATATTGTAACTGCTTTTTCCCTGATCAGAAGCAGCAATTATATTTCCAGCTTTTTGTATTTCTTTTAAATTCGCGGCAGCCTCCAAATTGCCTTTGCATTGAATGTATTTAATATCCGCGGGAATCTTTAATGTTTTTGAACTCCAGGCAACCGGAAAAGCCGTTAATGCTTCATACCCCTTGTCGTAAAGAACGCCGTCAATGCTTTGATAATATTTATTTTCCGAATCCACCTTAATACTCTTTAAGGCAGTAAAATAAAGGAAAGGGTTATGGTTTGCATAAGCGTAATCCTCGTCCGATTCATATCCATGCAGATAATACGTGTTCTTAGACAACGTAATCTCCTCCAGGTATGGGTTATAGGTCATATTATTTACTGCCTGTACTTCTTCCGGTACTATAAAAGTTTTATCTGTCTTGGCAGAAGGATATAAGAGCAATGTCCCCAGAGATTTGGTATATAAAACACCATCTATGGTTTTTAATTCTTTATTTGCCTCATCCACTTTTATACTGGCCAGTTTCGGACAATAGGTGCCAATTATTTCTTCATTCACTACCCTGTCCCATGGTGATTCATTTATTGAACTGCCCATAGAGAAAGCAGCCGGCAGTTCAAGTTCCGTAAGATTCGCAGCATTTACAAGCTGCATCGGTGCTATTCCTGTAACAGTACCTGGCATAACATATGTTTCTTTGGATGAATTCTGGGGATACCACCATAGGTAGGACATATCTTTTGCATATAAAATACCATCTACAGATTTAAAATATGGATTCTCTTCCGGTACCAGGACTTCTTTTAGATGATAAAAGCCAGAATATTTACTATCCATATACTTCAGCCCCTCAACATTCAGAAAATATTCTAAATTCTTGGACAGGGTTATTGAGGTCGTCGTATTTTCATGAAGAAACATCTTTAAATCAAGAGATGTGACTTGCTCCGGCAATACAATCTTTGTAACAGGATTATCATTAGGATACAGCTTAACAGCTGTCAAATTACTTGCATACAGTATTCCCTGATTTAATACAAAAGAGGTATTCCCCTCTGCAAGAGTTATCTTCTTTAAATTATTATCTCCTGTATTTATAATACTGGTGAGGGCCTTTGGAATAACAATTGTCTTCGCTTTCTCCAGGTGCTTCACTTGTGACAGGTCCAGAAGATTAAGACCATCCGGAAAAGTAAGATTTTCCTCTGCCTTGGCTTCCGGCCAATAAAATATCTGGCATTGGGTCTTCGTATATACAACGCCGTCCTTTGAAAATAATACCTGATTGCCGGAATCTACATTTACAGCAGCAATCTTTGTATTCTCAAAAGCATCTTCGCTAAAATATGTGAAATTGGCAGGAAGAGTTATGGCGGTAATGCCCGTGGCTGAGAATGCATTCCTTCCAATGACCCTTAAACTTTGGGGAAGAGTTATACTGGTAAGTTTCTTATTGGCAAAAGCTCTGTCTTCAATCTTTGTAGTACCCTCAGGTACCTGATAGCTGCTTCCTTTGCTGTTTGGATAATCCATAAGGAACTTCTTATCTTTCGAGTATAAAACACCCCCTATGGCACTATAGACCTTATTTCCGGAGCTGACTTTATAAGCTGAGAGAGCCGGCAGCGCCTGGTCCAGGCCCAGCGGATTGTAGGTACTAAAGCTGTTTATCTTGTCACCCAGAGTAAGTACTTTTAGATACTTACTGGCTATATTTGCCACTTCGACCGTATTAGGTATTGTAAAGCTTGTATCCCTTTTCCCTTGGGGATAGCATAATAATGTCTTTTTATCCTTAGAGTACAGTATACCATTTAAAGCGGTATATTCCTTATTCTGGCTGTTTACCTTAAAGCTCGTAAGAGAAGGGGTATCCAGACTAAACAATGCCGCTTTTTTCCCAAGGTAAATTTCCTTTACATAGGAATTCGCCAGGTAAAAATATGCCACAGAATCAGGTACTTTATAGTAGGTACTCTTCTTTTGAGACGGATAAAGCAATAGCTTGGTTCCGCCTTTTGTGTATAGAACCCCGTCCAGAGACTTATAACTCTTATTGGAACTTTTTACAGTGACATATTTCAGATTTTTAAGATTGTGATTAATATAAGCACTGTAATTAGCTACTTTTCCCTCATTATCCGTACCAAGGGATTTTAAGGAAGATGGCAATTCAAGAGTTTCCGTACCTGGAAAGCGCTGAAATAAACCCTCCGGCAGCTGAGTGACCCCTTCTGCCACTATTACCTTTGTCACCTTCGGATAGGCAGTCTTCGTAGCGCTGGCTGCTGAATTTACAGTATTTTTTACCACTACTGTATATGTATCCTGGAATTCCAGTTTCATATTTCCGGCATCAACTGTTTTTATGGTCTTTGCCGCTGCAGTACTGCTGCTAATTCCTAATAGGACCATCGCCGCAACTGTAAATAGCAGCATACTTAACCGTAATCTTTTACACTTTCCATTTCCCATTTCTACCCCATTTCTTGAAAAGTATGAATTGCTTCATGCTTTTCTTTGTGCAACTACGCTTTAATCTTAGTTTGCTTATTGGCTGGTATCTATTTCATTATAAAATGCTTTAAATTTAAAGTCTATTATGAAGGTATTACATTTTTCTTAGTATATATAGAAGGATTCTTAACGCTTCCGTAAGGTTTCTTAAATTATCTAAAGCACTTTTCCAGATATTGAAGCTATTTTTAAAACTTTTTGAAAAATTTTAAAAATAATACTTGCATTTTGTTTATGAGTGTTGTACAATACTAAATGTGATGAGGCTCATTGGTCAAGTGGTCAAGATGTGGCATTCTCAGTGCTGAGACAGGGGTTCGACTCCCCTATGAGCTGCTTACAGAAAACTGTTTTCAAGTATGAAAACAGTTTTTTTATTGTCTTAAAATATTTTCCAATCTCCTACCTAAGTTCATATCTCATGATTACCTCTTCTTCGTCCTTTTCACCTGTATGTATAAATCCTAACTCCTGATACAGCTTACGTGCAATTTCATCCCCCTCAATATAACAAAGAAGGATTGCGGCATACTTTTCTTCCGTTTCTATCATCGCAAGCCAATGCTGCATGGCAAGCTTCCCCAAACCTTTTCCCTGATGCTGCTCAGCAATCATAAACTGATCAAGTATGCAGACCAATCGCCCATCCTCATTATAATCACGCTGCATCAGTAAACCAATCGGCTGAGTTTCATTATAAATAGCATATACCTTACTGTTATCATTGCGATATGCATATGCTCTTGCAAGAATTGATACATTCGGCGCAATATATTTTTCCTGGTCTGTACTCACCTTTAGCGCATTAAATATTCTCCAATTATCTTGATTTATATTTTCAAAACGAACTTGCATAAATAACCTCATAAAAATATATTTTTTCCTATGACCTGTGCCAGCTTCAAACTTCCATTATTATACTTTTTTCAGATTAATAAGTCAATTTATTTAGCCATTATTTATTTCTGAGACCTAGAATTCAGGCTCTACGCCATCGCAGAGCCTAATACTTCTGCCACAGGCATAGAGCCTATTATTTGATTGAACGCCAAGTTTCAATATGCTTACACTACTAAAAAAAACTGCCCTTCTGTCACTCAAATCCTCTGATTATAATAATCCGCTTTAGACCGACAGTCTTATAATCAAATCCGCTTTTTTACGGTAATTACACTTTTTACGGTAACCTTAGTATTATCGTAAAGGGTAATCGTACTGGTTATAGCAGCTGTTCCAACACCCTTTGCCGTGATTTTCCCCTTCTTGTCAACTGTCACGACCTTTTTATTATCAGAGCTGTAGGAAACTGTTACGGCTCCCACCGCACTGCTTGTCGTTTTATTACTAAAGGCTGATACCAGTTCAAGCGTATCGGGTAAAGTAACTTTCATATTGGCAGAACTTTCTTTCGTTCCGCCAGCATAGAGTGTCTTCTTCTCCGGTACCACAGATATCTGGTCACTTAATGAGGTAACCGTATTCTTATCCGCCTGTTTGGGTAAAATTACATAATCGGAGCAGTGCACTATATTAATTGTTATATATCCGTCTTTATCCACTTTATATCCGGAACTGTAGGGCAGTGCTTCCAGCTTGCCGGTGACCGGATTATAATAATATACATATACTTTTTTATTCCTTAATGTATTATCCCCAAGGCCGCCTACATTAATCCGAACAGATGCCTTGGAAGGTAAAATACCCTTATGGCTGAAGCTAATCACCAGGCCCTTCAAAAGATTCTCCTGTGCTGCTCCCTTCTTTAAGAGCTGGCTTACAGGTCCATTATCTTTTACTTTTCCTGCTGTTAAGAACAGATTGACATCGGTCATTTTCTTATTGGAATTGGATAAATCCGAGCCGCTGAAACTCCATGCATAGAGTATTTTGCCTGTTTCATCTTTGACTACCACGCTAATATTCTTTTTCCCATCAGCCGCCGCGCTTAGAAGCCCTGCCTCCAAATGAAGATCCACATTGCTGATTCGCTCATCCGCAAGGATTATCTTCGGCAGATTAACTTCGATTGCAATCTCCTTTTCCTTTCGGCTGCCGACCTGATCGATTAATTCCTGATTTACCACAGGAATGCGAAGTTCCACTGCCTTATCCGTACCAGCTCCATCAAGTATTTTCCGGATATCCCCATCAGTTACAGATACCAATGCCTTCAGAGTGTTTTTATCCGCCGTATTTACAATAGAAACCGGTACCTTTTTGACATTATCCTTCTCATTATCTATTGGTGGTGTCGGAGTCACAGGTACTGCCGTCGGTGTTACTGGATTCGGTGTGGGTGCTGCAGGAATTGCCTTGAATACAATTGATTTCTCCGCAACAGCGGAAGTAACACCTGCATAAATTGCAACTGCTCTTATTTTAACCGTTTTTCCTGTCTCCGACGTATTGGCTATATCGAATCCCCCTTCATATAAGAGAGAGTTTTCATTCGGCAATGTATTATCTGTTGTGTAATAGATAGAAGCACCCGAGGTTGCAGTGCTTAAAGTCACATGGACCACCGCATCATTAGCCAGCGAAGTTGTCTGAACAGGGTCCGTCGTAATAACCGGCTCGTCTGCTTTAACATTCTCACCAAACACTTTCACTTCATATATCTGAGGTGTATACCAGTTTGAAGTATTATTCTGGATTTTAGCATTAACCAGGGTTACCCTGACGTATCTTGCTATGCCGGAAAGTCCCTCTGCGGTAAAACCATAATCATTATATCCTGCTGATTTATCAAGTAATGCAGTATAGTTTGCTCCGTCAAGACTTCCTTCTACGGTATATTGGTAGTACGCTTCCGAGCCTTTCACCATATACCAGGAAATCTGGATACTGCTTAACTCACTGGGTTTTTCTAAGTCCACGGTCCAGGAAGCCGGCCAGGTGCCTGAGGAAGCCACCCACTCCGTCTGATAAGAGCCATCATTGGCATATACTGCTGTCTCCGAATTGGTGGAGGCTTCCGCTGATTTTCCCTGGGACAGGAGTTTGCCCTCCTGAACCGGAATCATAGTCCCATTCCCGCCGTTGTAGAGTACATTTTCATAAAAATCCAGGAAAGCAAATCCATCTGCAAAGGAGATTGGAAGCATTCTCTGTTCCGCGGCAATATTCACGGCGTCTTTCCATCCAAACCTCCAGCGGTTTGCCATCATCGCATAATTATCCCCGGCTGCTCCTTCAAGATGAACGATTCCGCCGGATTGCGCTGAAAACGTAGAGGTATTGCCGATGGTACGAAGCTCGGACCAGGGGCCTTCAAGGGAAGGTGCGGAGGAATACATGGCTGTACTCGGATACCACCCTGCTGCCTGGGAGGTAAATAAATAATAAATGCCGTCTTTCTTAATCATGCACGGTGCTTCGCGGTTCTGGTCATCGTAGATTGTGGCCACCTTTTCCTTTACATCCAGCCAGTCCGGAGTCAGCCTGTACAGAATCGTATCCGTATTGGTGTGGGCGGAAGAAATCAGGTATGCTGTACCGTCTTCATCCTCAAAGAAACCCAGGTCTCTGGAGTCATTATCAAACGGCTGAAAGCTTTTTAAAAATGTAAAGTTCTCACCGGGAGTGGCTACTGCCACCGCTGCTCTTCCCAGTGTATAGTCCGAACTGTTTTCATAATGGGTCCATAAAACAAATCTCTTTGTCTGCTCATTATAAACAATGCTTGTGGACTCAAACTTGCAGTCATTCAGATCTGTATGGTCGTTATAAGTAAGGACTACTTTATCATTGCCATAATGGATACCGTCTGCCGAGGTCTGCTGAACCAATTGCTGAAAACCACCGCTGTCCTTTTTCTCATAGTTGAATCTATAATAGGTATCTCCTGCTTTTAACTTTGTAATAACCTCAAGTGTGGAAGCGGCAGTATTATCATAAGTCTTCAGATCCTGCGGCACCCTATAAGCCTGACAGCAGGAGGATTCCGCCGTATCCAGAAGTATGTCCCCTTTATAGGCTTCTACTTTATACCGATAGGAACTTCCCATGACCAGGTTATAATCATCCATTGAAGTACCGGTAAGAGCCTGCAATACGGCGTAATCTCCCTTATCCTTTGAACGGGATACCACATACTTCGTTGCATCTGTTACAGCCGGCCACTGAAGTTTTACACTGGATACGGTGCCTTCTCCCTTTAGCAGAAAGGGAGCGGCACTTATTCCAAAGGCTGCCGTTTCCTGTAATTTTGCCGCTCCAAAAGCACTTGACACAGAGGACTCTACCGAATTGACCGTACTGCTTACTTTGTAATAATATTTCTTGCCGGCAGTAAGGTCTTTGTCGGTGAAATAAGCATCACTTCCGCTGTATACCTCTTTATACGTTCCATCCGGCGTCTCTGCCCTGTAAAGGGTATAGGATGTGGCACCTATTACCTTATTCCAGGACAAGGTTGAGCCCGATGATACTTTAAGACCTGCCAAGGGGTCGTGTGTCAGAGTACTGTCGGTAATCATGATCCAGTTAATCAGCGGGTCCTGTGCGGCCGTATTTCTTACTGTAATACTGATTTTTCCATCTGTTACGTCTACCGTATTACTGTATACGGTGTTTGATAGAAAGGTGATGGCATTTTTCTTCACCCCGTTAATATACAGGTCGGCTTTTCGGGTGGAATTATTCCAAATATCATTAAAACCGGTATAAACCGTGTAGGTTCCGTTCTTTACGGTAAAGGTATAGGTCAAATCCTTGCCGGCACTATCATTACCCGTATTATTACCGGCAAGATACCGAAGAGTTGTAAACAAATCTCCTGCCGCCGTACCGGAAACAGCGGTATTTGCACCGTAACCCCATGGATTGGAATTGACCGTACTGTATGACTGGTCTACCACCTCCTTATTGATAAGTGTATCCTGCAGATAGGAAGTCATCAAAAGGTAATCACTTGTTTTAGCACCGCTGCAGTTAACAAAGAACATTGTTTTATCCGGAATGGAATAAACCCTGTAAGTTATTGTCTTCTTGTTCATTTCCGTAAGGGACGCCTGTAATGTATACAAGCCGGGATTAGAAAAGGTAATGCTGCCGTTTAAGGCTGTGGAGTTGTAGGACCAGGTCACGGGTGTTGATACGGTATTTCCATTCATCGTCACCTGAAGGCGGTCCGGCAGGGATAAGGTCTCCCCGGTAGCATAGGTTTCAGGTAATTTTGTATGAACCTCAACACTTGCCGCATAGTCTAAAGCACTCAGATTCCAACTGCTGTACCATTTGATGGTCATATCGGAACCCTGGCCGAATTCAATGGGCAAAAAGATGTATTTTGCAGCATCATTGGCAAAATTGCCGCCATTCCAGTTATCGCCCACATATATGAATTTGCCGTTTTTGGTGTCTACGGGAATAACGCAGGCGGTCTGGGAGTTAAAGGCCAGTAATGGATCCGGATCGGAAGACAATGTTTTTACAAAGGGATTTGTTAACGCCGACCAGGTCCCAAAAAGGCTGTCTGCCGTTGTATATTTATTTTGATTGGCAGACCATCCTGTCGCCCCGGAAGTCAGCATATAATATTTTCCGTTGTATTTAAACACTGCCGGAGCTTCCCGCTGGGCCCCCGGAAATACTCTGGTATAATCCACTCCATATACAGCTTTATAACTAGTGTCACGGATGGAAACACCATTTTCATTATAGCCATTATCATCTTTATGCCATCCTGTAACATCCAGATAATCCTCCGTCAGTTTTGAAATATAAATAGTAAGATTCTCTTCACTGGAATAAATAATGTATGCCGTACCATCATCATCCTTAAATAAGTTCATATCCCGGGCATACCCTTTGCTGCTGGGATGATAATCCGTCTGATCCGCAGGACACATATCCAGGCGGTAATCATCGATGTATTCAAAGGGTCCGGTAGGTGAATCACTGACCGCAACTCCGGCCTGTGCCTTACCGTAACCTGTGTTCTGGGTTCCGTCTGTATTGGTATAGCCTTCCATATGCATCCACATAACATACTTTTTGGTCTTATCATTATAAATAACTTTCGGTCTTTCTACGATTCTGCCAACTCTCATTGACTCGAATATGTCAGCTCTATCCGTTCTTCCGGCATAAACAGACGAAATCAGAGGATCGTTGGTAAAGGAGTCCATAGAAGGAATCATGGTAAGTGCATCGCCTTCATCCACCCAGTTCATTAAATCCGTGGAAGAATATACTCTTACGGATGAACCGGGCCAGGTTCCCACATGATGTTCACCGTACCAGTAATACTTCCCTGTCAATTCATCATACAGGATTCCGGCTCCGTGTGCATCGATTGCATTTCCGTTGGTATCCGTCCATAACGTATTCGGCGTAAAAGCAGTTCTTACCGTAGCGGCTCCAATGATATCGGAGACTGCTGAGGAAACTCCGTCAATAACAGCCGTAAGTCTGTAGTAATATCCGGTTCCCTGGGCTAATCCGGTGTCCTGAAAGGAAGTCTCCGTTCCGCTGTAGATGGATGCGAAGGTTCCCGACACACTGGTGGATTTTGAAAGATTGTAGGTAACAGCACTGCCGGCGGCCACCGACTCCCAACTTAAGGCTATAGTTGCGGTATCCAAGGCTGCCGCCTTAAAATCAGCCGGGGCGTCGTACCGGTAAGTTTTGGACTGAACTACCGCCGGGGCCGATTCTCCTGCTTTATTATAGGCCATAATGTTATACACATATTCGGTATCCGGAGTTAGTCCGGTATCCGTATAAGTCAAGTTGCTGCCTTCATAAACCACGGACAATGCGCTGCCGGAAACGGCCCGATAGACCCTGTATCCTTCTGCCTTTGTAACGGCTGCCCAATTCACCTTTATCTTAGATGAATTAATTGCCGCTGCTGTCTGCCCGGAGGGAACCGCCGGCGCAGCCAGGGCTGTGGTAAAACTATACTCCGCCGAGCTCTGGGATTCCGTAATTCCCCCGTAGAGAAACGCTATCTTATAATAATATTTAGTATCAAAGGTCAATCCGGAATCCGTAAAGCCGGTTGTTGCACTGCTTCCAATATATGTATAGCCGCTGCCGGATGTAGTTGAACGGTATATATTATAGCTTGTCGCCCCCTCTACGGCATCCCAGTTCAGCTCAATTGCAGTTGTTGTCTGGGCAGGCGAAGTAATTACGGATGTATTTGGTGCCGGAGCATCTGTGACCGTGACATCATCCAAATACATAGTCTGCCAATTATTTCTGATTCCGATTTTCCCCGATGCAAATTGGGTATCCGTCACATCAAATACCAGGGTATCGGCACCATTTTTCACGATATAGCCTTTTATGGAACTGCCTGTCAATACCATCTTCAGGGTATACCACGTATTACTGCTCATACTGTAGTCAACGGTTTTTAATGTTGTATCCGTACCATTTACCCTTTTACTGAACACCAGCTTCGACGTTGTCTGCATCTGAAAATAATAAAAATTCCTGGAATCCTGAAAACGTGCCAGAATTCCCGGATAAGCACCTCCTCCTGCCGTATAGAACCGCATAGTCACCGTTACATCCGTCCAGGACGAATCCCCCGCGGAAATAATACCCTCTCCAGAGGTATAGGCATGTGACAGGGTCTTGTTACTGGAGTCTTTCGGATCATTTGCTACAGTCCAGGTACCGGATGCCACGGTCCAGGCTGGACTGGTGTAATCCCCATCCGAAAAATCATCCTGAAAATAGACTGCTGGTGCTGCCGGCACCGCTGCTGATGCCTGTGATACGGGCGTTATAACACTTACAATCAATACTGCTGCTACGACCCACGATAACGCTTTGTTGATTTTACCTTTCAACATTTTTCCTCCTCACAAAAATAAATTATATAATTGGCTAAAATATTCAGCCAATGATACCTGACTATATTGTAACCGGTTTCAGAAATGGTCGGAAACACCTTTCTGCTTTGTCTGGGAAATCCCCTTCTGTTTACAGCATAGACCCCTTTCGCAATAGCATCAATTTATGCAACCGTTTTCATATGTAAAGAAAAAATAAAATATTTTTCTTCAGCAATAATCAAATGCTGTAAAGTAAATATAAGAGCAGCCGCACTTATATTTAGCCGGTCCTTCTCACCTATTTAGAAGTATTGTAGAATGTCACCATTTATCAAATAGAAAATAAACAGTTTTAGGCATATACTAAAAGAATTTTATCAGAATAAATTAATTCCATAATTTTTCATATTATTATTGTATATAATATTTTATTATTTCCAAATTGAATTGTTAATTTTTTACAGCAAATAAATTATATAATAATTTCCAAATTTTTGCAACCGTTTTCATAGCATTATTTTAGATTTCCCGCTTTTAGAAAAAAGCTCCGGGCCTTTCACAGAGCAAATATCGCTTCTGTAAAAGGCCCGGAGCCTACGTTTTAAATTATTGTAAAAAATCCATCAAAGATATCTGGTTACTCTCCGGCAAGTCTCCGAAAAGTCCGAGGTCATTCATCAGATCCACTACCGTTGTACTTACCTTGCAGCGGCTTCTAAAATCATCCCTTGAAAGGAATTTACCGTCCTTTACAGCCTCGACCACCGCATCGGCGGCCTTATCTCCAAGTCCGTCAATTGTACTTAAGGAAGGCATCAATTTACCGTCTATTATCTGGAAATGATGTGCTTTGGCAGTATAAATGTCAATGGGTACAAATGCAAAACCTCTTGCGTACATTTCCTGAACAATTTTCATGTCCTTGTAGGTATCCTGTTCCTTTTTACTAAGCTCATTTCCTCTGCGTTTATAGTCTGCCATATGCCGCTCCAGCCTTTCCCTTCCAAGGCACATAAGCTCATAGTTAAAGGCGGAAGCACGAATGGAAAAATACGCGGCATAGTAAGCCAGCGGATAATATACCTTAAAGTATGCGATACGAAAGGCCATCATAACGTAAGCCGCAGCATGGGCCTTGGGGAACATGTACTTAATTCTCTTACAGGACCAGATATACCAGTCCGGTATCCCTGAGGCTAACATTTCCTCTTCCATCTCCGGAGTCAGACCTTTTCCCTTACGAACACTTTCCATTATCTTAAAAGAGTGTCCGCTGTCAACACCCATATTAATCAGATAGGTCATAATATCATCACGGGTACAAATAGCGGAACCCAGAGTACATTTTCCTTCCGTAATAAGGGTCTGGGCATTGTTCAGCCACACATCGGTACCATGGGAAAGTCCCGATATACGTACAAGGTCGGAGAAATTCTTTGGCTTCGTATCTCTTAACATCTGCATAACGAAATCAGTTCCGAATTCCGGAATACCAAGGCAGCCAAGATCGCAGCCACCCAAATCCTCTGCCTTTATCCCTAGGGCACTGAGATTGTCAAAGAGAGAAAGCACCTTCTCATCATCCAGCCGGATGCCTTTTGCATCAAGCCCTGTAAGGTCTTCAAGCATCCTTATCATGGTCGGATCATCGTGTCCCAGAATATCCAGTTTTAAAAGGTTATGGTCAATGGAATGGTAATCAAAATGAGTCGTTATAGTTTTGGTGGTCATATCATTGGCGGGGCGCTGCACGGGAGTAAAGGAATAAATCTCTTCTCCGTGGGGCAGTACAATAATTCCGCCGGGATGCTGTCCGGTCGTTCTGCGAACTCCCACACATCCGGATACGATACGCTCAATCTCTGCCTTTCTCCTGTGCTGGCTATGCTCTTCATAATATTTTAATACAAAGCCATAGGCCGTCTTATCGGCCAAAGTACCGATGGTCCCCGCACGGAAGGTGTGCCCTTCTCCAAAGATTACTTCCGTATAATCATGGGCCTTACTTTGATATTCCCCGGAGAAATTTAAGTCAATATCCGGCTCCTTATCTCCGTTAAACCCTAAGAAAGTTTCAAAGGGAATATCATGCCCATCCTTACTTAAAGGCTGTCCGCATACGGGACAGTTCTTATCCGGCATATCACAGCCGCTGCTTCCCGCATACGCTCGAACCTCATCGGAATCAAAATCCGAATAATGGCAATTGGTACAATAATAATGGGCCGCCAATGGATTTACCTCTGTAATTCCTGACATCGTAGCGACAAAAGAAGAACCTACCGATCCTCTGGAACCTACCAGATAACCGTCTTCATTTGATTTCCATACTAATTTCTGGGCTATGATATACATAACCGCAAAACCATTGGTAATGATGGAACGCAGCTCATGCTCCAAACGGTTTTCTACCTGCCCTGGAAGCTCCGGCCCATACATGGAATGCGCTTTGTTGTAACAGATTTCTCTTAGGGTCTTATCAGAATCCGGAATAACAGGCGGACACTTATCCGGACGTACCGGGGATATTTTCTCAATTCTGTCCGCGACCAGATTGGTATTTGTCACAACCACTTCATAGGCTTTATCTTTTCCCAGATAAGTAAATTCCTCCAGCATTTCCTCTGTGGTGCGAAAGAAAAGAGGCGCCTGGTTATCCGCATCCTTCATGCCCTTGCCATATAAAAGGATTCGCCTGTATATCTCATCCTCCGGGTCCATAAAGTGCACATCACAGGTAGCAACCACCGGCTTATTAAATTCCTCTCCCAGTCTTACTATCCTGCGGTTAATATCCATAAGTTCTTCCCTGGAATTGATATTGATTTTCTCACTCTCAATCATAAAATCATTGTTCCCAAGAGGCTGTATCTCCAGATAATCATAAAATTCTGCCAGGCGGTTAATCTCTTCCTGAGGCTGTTCTCTTAAAATTGCCTGATACAGTTCTCCTGCCTCGCAGGCAGAGCCAATTAACAGCCCTTCCCTGTTCTCCATAAACACGCTCTTTGGAATACGGGGTCTTTTCTGATAATATTGAATATGGGACAAGGATATTAATTTATATAAATTGACTCTGCCGATATCATTCTGAGCCAGAATAATTGCATGATAGGTTGGAAGCTTCTTAATGGCATCCGCTGAAAGTTTCCCCATGGGGTCAATATCCTCCAGCACAGTAACTCCAAGTTCAGTAAGTTTGGGCAGCAGCTTTATAAATATATCTGCCGTTGCTCCCGCATCATCCACCGCCCTGTGATGATTCTCAAGGGATACGCCCAACGCCTTCGCTACCGTGTGAAGCTTATAGTTATTCAGGTCCGGAATTAACATTCTTGCCATACCCACAGTGTCTACTACGGTAAAATCAGTATTAATTCCAAGCATTTCTGACTTTTTACGGATGAAACTGGTATCGAAAGATGCATTGTGGGCTACTAATACCGCATCACCGCAAAACTCCAAAAATTGCGGTAATATCACATCTATCTTAGGATATCCGATTACCATATCATCTGTAATACTGGTCAGCTCTTCGATTTTCTGCGGAATCGGTATCTCAGGGTTTACAAAAGTGCTGAATTTATCAACAATTACCCCATTCGTTACTTTTACCGCACCAATCTCAATAATTCTGTCTTTTACCGGTCCGAAACCGGTGGTTTCAATATCAAAAACTACGAAGGTACTGTCAAGAGTCTGTCCTCTGGGGTTCACAACAATCTCTTTCAGGTCGTCGACCAGATAGGCCTCCACCCCATATATAACCTTGAATTCTTTCAGTCTGTCCCACTCTGATTCCGGATAGTCCTTCTTACTTAAGGTATGATTGGCTTCGGGAAAGGACTGTACCACTCCGTGGTCCGTAATCGCTACGGCTTTATGTCCCCATTCAAAAGCTCTCTTTACCAGATCTTTTACATCAACAACTGCATCCATATCGCTCATCATCGTATGGGCGTGAAGCTCCACACGCTTTTCAGGGCTATTATCCATTCGTTTAACAGTAAAGGAGGGTATGGTCTTTATACCGACTATAGAGCTGATGGACACCTCCCTGTCATACTTATCCAGCAGAGCCATACCTTTCAGCTTTATGAACTTCCCCTTCTTTAGAACACTTGTAACCTCTTCTGCCTCCTCTGTCTTTAAGAACAGCTTGGCAGATATGGAATCGGTAAAATCCGTTATGGTAAAAATAAATAAAGTCTTTTCATTACGAAGTTCCCGGCTCTCCGTACTAAGTATTTTACCTCTTATGACTACCTCTCCGATTTCATCCTGGATGTCCGAAATAGGTATTGCTTCCCCTTCAAAGCCCCGTCCAAAGATAGTGTCCGGGTCGTGTATGACTTTCTTTGGAGTATAATCAGATTTTGTATAAGTCTTATCGCTCTTTTTCTCTTCTTTAAAGGACTTTGGAGCATTTGCAGAATTCTTATTCTGCATGCGTTCTCCCCCGCCCTCTTCCATAACAGGCGGCATTCCATCGTTGCCTTCCGAGTCATCACCTTGCATAACTTTATGTATACCGTTACCAGCAGAGACAAATTCATATTCCGGTGAAGTTTCCTTCTTTACCGGCTCATAATAATCGAATAGAATAGTGACCGGTAAATTAAATTTTTCATAGATAGATGTCAGATGTCTTTTGAACTCCTCCGCCAGTTTTCGAATCAGAAAACTTTCCTCGCATCGGAAAATAATCCGGTTTCCGTCAAAGGTCATCTTGGAGAGTTCAAAGATATTATATTCCAATATACTTCTTTCCCGAAATTCAGCAAATATGCTCTCTTTATAGACTTCATAGAGATTCTCCGGTGTATATTGAGCAGAAAGGTGATAACTTTCCCTGAATCTAAGTTTTTCGCTGGTCTCTGAAAACAGTGTATATTTAATCAGCTGTTCCATCCTGCCAATCTCTTTTCTTTGAATCAGCCTTCCGCTTTCCATATGAACTTTAATCTCGCCCCTGGCTTTGGACACACAGACCTTTTCAATCACCACTTCTTTAAAAAGCTGCACCAAATCCTCCGGAACTTCACTCAACTGGTCAAATACTTCAAAAAAAAGCATTCCCATTACTTACGCCTCTTTTCACACATTGCCAGAAGTTCTTCTCTTAGAGCTTCCAGTAGCTTATCTTCCGGAACCTTTCTTATAACCTGTCCCTTTTTTATCAGGATACCTTCACCCCTGCCGCCTGCTATTCCTATATCAGCTTCCTTTGCTTCTCCGGGGCCATTGACTGCACAGCCCATCACAGCGACCTTAATATCCATATCAAATTCCTGTATCATATCTTCCACTTGTTCTGCAAGACCAATTAAGTCAATCTGAGTTCTTCCGCAGGTAGGACAGGAAACCAGTTCTACCCCGCCTTTTCTTAAGCCCAAGGTTCTCAAAATAAGCTTTGCTGACTTCACTTCTTCTGCAGGGTCACCTGTTAAGGATACCCTTATGGTATCACCAATTCCTTCATACAGCATAATTCCAAGTCCTACTGCCGACTTTATATTTCCGGATAGCAGAGTACCTGACTCTGTTATTCCAACATGCAAGGGATACTTCGTCTTGTCCGCAATCATCTCATGAGCTTTCACGCACATTAACACATCGGAGGATTTTATGCTAATGACCAAGTTGTCATAGCCCATATCCTCAATGGCCTTCACTTTATCCAGAGCGCTCTCTACCAGTCCCTCCGGCGTAACACCGCCATACTTTTCAACCAGTTCCTTTTCCAGAGAACCGCTGTTAACCCCTACTCTAACAGGAATATTTCTCAGCTTTGCAGCATCGACCACTGCCTTTAACTTCTCGTACCCGCCGATATTGCCCGGATTTATCCTCACTTTATCTGCACCATTCTCAATAGCGGCAATAGCAAGGCGATAGTCAAAATGAATATCTGCTACCAGCGGAATATGAATACCTTTCTTTATCTCTTTTATGGCCAGGGCAGCTTCCATTGTCGGAACCGCACAGCGTATAATATCACAGCCTGCCGCTTCCAGCTTCAATATCTGTTCTGTTGTGCCTTTGATATCTTCCGTTTTTGTATTAGTCATAGATTGGATTAAGATAGGATTACCGCCTCCTATCGTCTTATCTCCAATCTTAATTGCTTTTGTCTCCTTACGCATTAGGTACCTCTTTTCTAAAAAATAGCTGTTGTAAATGTTCCTCTTCACACAATCGAAAACCAAACTACTCCTCCTGCCTGCCGCAGATATGTCTGCAATACCGCACAAATAGGAAACTGTTTCTTCGTTCCATGAAAACTCTTTACAACAGCCACTCTTATTTACTAAAATATCCGGCTAAAATCATTAAACATTACAAATACCATCAGAATCATCAATGCAATAAAGCCTATCATATGCACGATGCCTTCCTTATTCTGATCCACCGGCTTCCCTCTGAATACCTCAATTATCAGGAACACCAGCCGTCCTCCATCCAAAGCAGGAATAGGCAAAAGATTCATAACACCAAGGTTGGCACTAAGCATTATACTAAAGCTTGCAAGGCTTAAGAATACCGTTACAAGACCGCTTGGTGCACTATCCTTGTAAATGCTTCCGATCATATCCACAATACCTACCGGACCGGCAAGTTCATTTGCCTTTACCTTACCGGTAACTAACATTCCAAGACTGTCAACGGTCATTACAATAACATATTTCACTTCTGCAATACTGTATTTTATAACGCCGATACCGTTCGTTTTAACTCTGCTGCCATCAATGCTAAAGCCCATTGAGTAGCCCTGGCCGGTAAGCTTGGGAGTTACAGATGCGGTATTTGCTGCTCCATCCCTGGTATAAGAAATGGTAATAACTTTTCCGGTCATGGGATTCTGCTTAAAGTAGTTCATGATATCGTCTTTTTTCTGGACTGCTGAGCCATTAATTTCAGTTATAATATCACCTTTTTGTAAGCCGGCTTCCTTCATGGGATAGTCATCCATTACATCTTTTATTACCGTGCTGTTGCCGTCATCATAATAGAATCCCAGCATGTAGTTCTTAACATATTCAGGATTGACAGTCGTATTATGCTTTTCTCCGTCCCTCTCATAAGTTAAGTTAACGCCCGCCTCGCTTAGAGGGTTGATATAAAGATACAGGTTTAACTCTCTGGCAAGGTTGATATGTTTTCCGTTTATCTGGGTAATGACATCGCCATCCTGCAGGCCGGCTTCTTTTGCGGGAGAGGCCACATTAACCAACTTTGCCGGATCATATCCGCGCATCCCCACAATAATAAGAGCCAGAATAAGCGCCAGAACGAAATTGAAAATGGGACCTGCTAATACAACCGAGATTCTTCCCCATACACCTTTTTTATTAAAGGCTCTTTCATCCTCTACACTCTCGTCTTCACCGAGCATCATACAGGAACCGCCGATTGGCAATAATTTGACAGAATAAACGGTTGCCTCCAGCTCTCTGTTCGCCGCAGCGAAATCGCCCGGTGTCATAAAAGCTCTCAGTCTGTATCCCTTAGCCGTCTTTACCATGGAAAGAATTCTTGGCCCCATACCAATAGAAAATTCTGTCACATATATACCATTGGACTTAGCCAGAAGAAAATGTCCTAATTCATGGATAACAATAAGGACGCTAAATATCAAAATAGCAATTATTATATTCATGCATTCTCCTATCTTAGTGTATCTACACCATATTTATTGTTAATGGTAACAGAAAATGAATAAAACCGTACCACCCTATTATCTTTTTTACATCACTATTTGCGTCCAAGGAATTCGTAGGTTTCCTTTTCTGCCGTAAGAATCTCAGAAACAGACGGGTTAATTACATTTTTGTGTTCCGCCATAGCTTCTCTTATCATCTTTGTAATCTCCAGATAAGATATCTCCCTGTTTAAAAACTTTGCTACGGCATACTCATTGGCTGCATTGTAGACAGTTGGAAGACTGCCCCCCTTCTTTGCCGCTTCATATGCTAATGCCAGTCCTTCAAAAGTATCATAATCCGGTTCATAAAAATCCAGATGCCCCAGCTTAAAAAAGTCAATCCGCTCTCCCGGAAGCGGCTTTCTTTCGGGATAATATAAAGCATATTGAATGGGAAGCTTCATATCCGGCATGCCCATCTGTGCAATTATACCGCCGTCAACATATTCAACCGCTGAATGAATAATACTTTGAGGCTGAATAACTACTTGTATTTTCTCCAAATCCACATCAAATAACCATCTGGCCTCCATAACTTCAAGGCCTTTATTTACCATGGTAGAAGAATCAATAGTTATCTTTCTGCCCATAGACCAATTCGGATGCTTCAGTGCATCTTCCACTTTGATATCTTTTAACTCTTCTCTTTTTTTGCCTCGAAAAGGTCCGCCTGAGGCTGTTAGAATAATCCTCTCAATCTCATTCCCGCCTTCTCCGTTTAATGCCTGAAAAATTGCGGAATGTTCACTGTCTACAGGAAGTATCCTGACTTGCCGCTCCTTTGCCAGCGGCATAATAATATGCCCTGCTGTAACCAGAGTTTCCTTATTGGCAAGAGCAATATCCTTTCCTGCCTTAATTGCTTCCACTGTGGGAACAATTCCAATCATACCCACCAGTGCCGTAACAACAATACCAGTATGTATCTCGGTGCTGCAAGCGATTAATCCTTCCATTCCAGACAGAATCTGAACGTTTGTATCCTTTACCTTAAGTGCCAGTTCCCGTGCTTTCTCTTCTGCATAAACAGCCGCAATAGCGGGTCTAAACTCTCTTATCTGCTCTTCCAGCAGGGTAATATTACTTCCTGCCGCAAGTGCTCTGACCTGTATGTCAGGATTTTCTCTTACAACTTCTAATGTTTGAGTACCAACAGACCCGGTAGAGCCTAAAATAGATATATATTTCATATAAAAACACGCCCTTTCCTGCCCGCCGGGGATGTGCCTGAATATCCCCTATTATAATATAGTTGCCATAAAATACACAATAGGTGCAACAAAAATGATGCTGTCAAATCTGTCCAGAATACCCCCATGCCCCGGAATTAATGTGCCATAGTCTTTAATACCATGGTTTCTCTTAATGGCGGAGGCAGCTAAATCTCCCAACTGGGATATTACACTGGCAGTTGCTGAAATCAACGCAAAGACAGGTCCAATATTATCAAATCCGGTAATTCGGTTTTTAATAATCAATGCATATAAGAAGCCTATCAAAGCAGCTCCAACTACTCCGCCTATACAGCCTTCAATGGACTTCTTTGGACTTAAAGATGTAAAATTCTTATGTTTTCCGATAAGCATCCCCACACAATAAGCACTGGTATCAGAACCCCATGCCCCGATAAAGATAAGCCAAACAATATAAAAGCCGCTCTCCAGCATTCTTACCTGATATATAAAACTTAACATGACTGCCACATAGAAAAGGCCGAAAAAAGCTGCTGTTATCTCTTCAATCCTATATTTAGGGTACAGGACAACATAAAGAATCATAAGTGCCAATAAAAAGCCAATGAAAAGAAAAGTATTATACTCTGTTAAACCAAAGCGCAGCAAAGCAAAAAAGCCAAGAGCCGCTATATAACTGATTATACCAAGAGGTGTCTTTTGCAGCTTTGTTGTCTTATACAATTCGGTCATCCCTATTATAGAAATCCCCAGTACCACCGCAAATAATACATCTCCTCCCAATAGTATTACCGCTAATGTGATAACCATCAATATGACTGAACTGCGAAATCTTACCCAAAACATGTATTTCCTCCCGATATTTCAATCTTCTTTGATACCGCCAAAGTTTCTTTTTCTGTTCCCGTAATATTCAATAGCTTTTCGTAATTCTGCTTTGTTAAAATCCGGCCACAAGGTATCTGTAAAATAAAATTCTGTATATGCCAGCTGCCATAACAGGAAATTAGATATTCTTTTCTCACCGCTTGTTCTTATCATTAAATCCGGATCCGGAATTCCATTGGTATCCAAGTATCCGGAAAAATTATCCGCATTTATATCGTCAAGATTAACCCTGCCGTCTTTATATTCCTCTGCAAGCCTCTTGGCTGCCCTTAGTATTTCATCTCTGCCGCCATAATTAAGCGCCACCTGAAAATGGAGCCCTGTGTTAGCAGCCGAAATCCTCTCAAGTTCTTTCACGCTTTCCTGAATATCCTTACTCAATCCGTCCAGTTCTCCTAATACACGGACTTTCATATTATTCTTACTGCTGGTCTTCTGACAATTCTTAAGATAACTTCGAAGAAGTTTCATAAGAGCATCTACTTCTTCTTTGGGTCTCTTCCAGTTTTCCGTAGAAAAGGCATAAACTGTAAGATACTCCACTCCCATATTATATGCCTCTTCGCATATGTTTTCAACTGTTTTACTGCCCTGCACATGCCCATAGTTCCTTGGCATCATGCGTTTTTTTGCCCAACGGCCGTTACCGTCCAGAATAATGGCAACATGTTTTGGAATCTGCTTTGAGGATGAATCCCTTGAGGATAAATCCTCTGATAACCAATCCTCCATCATACTATCTCCCATAGAGTCCTCCAACCAAAAGGGACTGCTTGGAGCAGTCCCTGTAAAATATCCGAAAGCTTATACCGTAAGTATTTCCTTGGATTTATCCTCAGTAAGCTTATCTACATCTACAATAAACTTATCTGTTGCTTTCTGAATACTGTCTTCTAATACTTTAACTTCGTCTTCGGAGATTTCATTATTCTTATTCATTTTCTTGATTGCATCATTTCCGTCTCTTCTGATGTTACGAATGGCAACCTTGGCATTCTCCGCTTTTTTCTTAACATCCTTTACCAGATCTTTTCTTCTTTCCTCTGTGAGTTCAGGGAATACTAATCTGATAACTTTTCCGTCATTATTGGGTGTCAGTCCCAAATCGGAAGCGATAATTGCTTTCTCGATATCCTTAATCAGCTTGCTCTCCCAAGGCTGAATCTGAATAACTCTGGGCTCAGGAACGGAAACGTTTGCAACGGACTGAAGAGCAGAGGGAGTTCCATAGTAATCAACCCTAAGTTTATCAAGCAGATGGGGATTAGCCCTTCCCGCACGAATTGTAGAATATTCTTCTTTTAAATTATCCAGTGTTTTCGTCATTTTGCTTTCGTATTGTTCCAATCTAGCATCCATAAATCTTTCTCCTCTATCATAATATGGCTTATCAGAAGCATTTTAAACTTCTGATAAAAGGCAGCGCCTTCTGCTGCCGCGCATTGATTACAGGAACGTCTTTATGTTCCTATAATATTCTTATAATTTACTAATATACCTCTTTTAAGCCGTTACAATGGTTCCGTCAGATTCACCATGTACCGCTTTGATAATACTTTCATCCTTCTCCAAAGCAAACACAAGCATTGGCATTTTATTCTCCATAGCAAGTACAGTAGCTGATAAGTCCACTACGGCAAGCTGTTTGTCCAAAGCTTCTTTCAGGCTTATCTCACTGTATTTTTTTGCATCGGGGTTTTTCTTGGGATCACTGTCGTAGACACCGTCTACTGCTTTTGCCATCAAAATGACATCCGCTTCCAGTTCCACCGCTCTTAAAACCACGCCTGTATCTGTTGAGAAATAAGGATGTCCGGTACCTCCGGCTAAAAACACGACCATACCTTTTTCAAAATATTTGTTTGCTCTGTCCTTTGAAAAAAGCTTGGTCATTGAGCCGCATTCAAAGGGCGTAAGCACCTGGGTCTTCATTCCCACAAAACGGAATATCTCGGAAACATATATACAATTCATAACAGTTGCCAGCATACCAATTTGGTCAGCTTTTGTACGGTCTATTGTTTCGCTGGTTCTTCCTCTCCAGAAGTTACCGCCGCCTATTACAACTCCGACCTGGATTCCTTCCTGCACCAACTGCTTTACCTGATTGGCAACACGGATACAGGTAGCTTCGTCAAATCCGGTTTTCTTGTCACCGGCCAGAGCCTCTCCGCTTAATTTCAGTAAGACTCTTTTATATCTGTTCATTATAGTACCTCCAATTATTCAAATATGTTATCAATGTTAACGGCTGCATAAGATAAGGAGCAGTAACCTTCGATAACAGCACCGTTATTAATCTGAATAGAGGCAGCTTTGATATTGCCTTTGATTATAGCAGACGAATCGATTACGACGGGACCGGTAATATCAATATCACCCTTAACAGCACCTGCAATAAAACCTGCTGTTCCAAGAATATCTCCGATAATAACAGTGCCCAGACCGATTCTTACATTACCTTCGCTGGTAACCGTACCTTCAAACCGTTTTGCACCAATATAAACATCCGGAGCAGAACAGTTACCATTCACTGTACCGATAATGGACAGCTTTCCTTTACAGTCAATATCTCCTTTAATCGTACCGATTACCTCTAAGGAACCATCTGTGCAGATATTACCTGTAAGTACCGTACTTTTTGCTATGACAGTTACTTCATCCGGTATGGCTGTTCCGTCACTGTCATTCTTCGGTTTTTCCTCCAAAGGCTGTTCTTCCTCAATAAGCTGTTTCTCTTCATTTAATAAATCCACATCAGAAGTAAGTAAGGCTTCCAAGAGTTCCTTATCTACATTATCCTCATCTGGTTGAGTATCTTCATTTTCTGTCTGAGTTTTCTTCGTTTCTGCGTCTTCCAAAGCGGCAGCCTGTAAAGTTTCAGAAGCTTCCTGCTCTTTTGCCGCCTCATCTTTTTCCTTTGTAGTATTTCCCTCAGTCTCACCCGCTAAAACATCTTCCGGCAGTAATTCATTAACAGCCTGTGATAAATCATCTTTAAAATCTTTAAAAAAGCCCATAAAGGTTCCTCCTATGTAATTACTTATTGTTAAGTTCTGATGAACTAAGCTTTACCTGTTGGATTGGTCTTACTGTATCATTAAGCGTAAGAAGCTTTGCACCGCTTTGTGTTAAAGTGCTTAATAAATTATCAAGCGACTTGACAGTGTTTAACTTAGCATTCGTATCATGCATCAGTACAATGGACCTTGTGTGTTCCGCTATACCTTCCAATGCATTTTCGCAGAGCTGATCAGGCGAATAAGCTATGCCGGTAGCATCACCGCTCACCACATTCCAGTCATAATAAACCACATTTTCCTTATTTAGGTAACGAATAAACACAGACATATCGGTACCGCTGACCTGATTACCGCTTCCTCCGGGGAATCGGTAAATATCTGTTTCAAAACCAGTGGTATCATATATTAATTTCTTTATTCGCTTATAATCACTTTCAAAAGCCTTCAGGGATTTGTATATCTGGCTGTAGTTATGTGAATAGGAATGCATTCCGATAGAATGTCCTTCCTCTACTATGCGTTTATACAATCTCTTGGACTGTTCATCTGTCTTTCCAATTACAAAAAAGGTTGCCTTTACCTGGTACTTGTCTAAAATATCAAGAATATCGTCCGTGTAGCCGCTTGGCCCATCATCAAAGGTTAGATATACTTCCTTTCCTTCGTACTTTTCCTTCTCTTTATCGCTTATGTCTTTTTTGGGTTCTTTTTCAGAAGAAGAGTTCTTGTCCTGACCTTTTACCTGACTCTTGCCGCTTGTTTCTATAACATTTGCTTTGCCGGAGGATGATTTTCCTGATAAAGTTTTATTCGATGGAGCCACAGTTTTTTTATCTGCTGCTATAGTCCCATCTGCATTTTCTGAAGAGCTCGGACTATCTTTGGTTGTCTTTGAGCCCTCATTATTTAAGCTGGTATCCGCTGAATTGGCAGTAGATATCTCTTTCTCATTATAACTGTTTTTTTCTGATTCTTCAAGTGAAGATGAGTAATCTTCTGCCTCATAGTACAAATTTTTTTCAAAAGTTTTACTTACTTTTCCTTCCGTTTCGACCTGTTTCTCTGTTAAGTTGTCGATTTTTCTCTCTAAAGAATATATTTTGACGAACAAAACCGCACTGAGTAAACTTGGAAGTACCAAGCACAAAATAACTATAATAATAATCGCAGTCTTAAGATGCTTCACACGCTTTTTTCTACGAAGCACACTTTCTGATTCTGATTGTACATTCTCCATATATAATTAATATCTCCCTCATTTGTTACCCCTTTGTTATATTCTATCACAATATATCGAAAAATAAAAGAAAGCTCCTTAGTACTATTGACCCATATGAACGCTGAGATGGAATTGCCTCCATGCTGAAACCTGCGCCCATCGGGCGCACCACAAAAAGAGAGTATTGCAAACAGCAATACTCTCTGTATAGTTTAGAAACATAGAAAGAAAAATATTAATCTCAGATTAATTCTTTCATAAACCCATCCATTTCCTCTCCAGCGAAAACCTTCTACATGATTCCTTCCTATAAAAGTAGGGAAGAACCAGAAATTACTTCCATTGATCAGCCAAACATAGGTAAACCGATTAAAACAGGTCCAAATATTATTGGAACCAATTTGCCCACCCAGACGGAAAGCATCCGGTCCTCCGGTATTGGCAGGCAGCTCCGGTATAAAATTAGGCGGCGGCGTCAATGGCTGAGGCGGTCTTGGTCCCGGACCCGGTCCTGGTGGGAACGGTCCTGGTCCCGGTGGGAACGGTCCTGGTCCTGGCGGAAATGGTCCCGGCCCTGGTCCTGGCTGTGGTGGTCTTGGTCCCGGCCCTGGCCCTGGCTGTGGCGGTCTTGGTCCCGGCCCTGGTCCTGGCTGCGGCGGTCTTGGTCCCGGCCCTGGTCCTGGCTGCGGCGGTCTTGGTCCCGGCCCCGGTCCTGGCTGTGGCGGCCTTGGTCCTGGTCCCGGTCCTGGCTGTGGCGGCCTTTGACCTTGCCCTGGCTGCATCGGACCTGGACCTTGATTAGGATTGCGTCTTTGATCTGAACCGGGTGGAAGTACAAATTCTTCGCCGGATACAGTATAATTATCTTCTAAAGATTTATCCTCTTCATAACCCTGTTTATGGAAGAAGTTATAATCATCCAACTTAGAGTCTCCTTGCATATCATTTTACACTTATCATATGACACATTTCATAAAGTGTTAATTCATCCAAGGATTTAACCTCCGTATACAAAGACTAACGAATTATCTTTAGATTATATTTTAAACAGATGGATACTTCCCTCTTTGTTCAGCTTGATCAGAATCGTAGCCGTAACAGGAAGTATTAAAAGTCCTAAAACTCCCATCAATTGGGCTCCTACATACATTAATATCAGTGTAACAATCGGATAAAGTCCAATCTGCTGACCTACAATTTTAGGCTCTATAATCTGTCTTACTACTGTTATTACGATATATAGAATCAGCATGCCGATTCCCACTTTACTATTTCCCATAATCAATGCTACGATGGACCAGGGAAGCAGTATAGCTCCGGTTCCAAGGATAGGCATAATATCAATAATCGCCACCAGCAGCCCAAAAAGAAAAGGCGTAGGAATACCCAGAATCCAGAAACCAATTGATAATTCTGCAAAGGTTATGGAAATTATAGCAGAATAAGCTTTAATAAAATTACCAAGTGAACCTATAATATTATCTTTTAATTTTATAATCATCTTCTGCTGCTCTTCGCGGAACTGACGAATGATAAAGCGGGTTATCTTGTAATAATCAATTGTAAAAAAGAAGGAGGATACGATAGTAAAGATCAGTTTTATCAATATGGTCGGTACCTGGCTGGCAAGGCCTGTCGCCATACCTACTACCTTGGAGGAAATCTTTGAAAGGCTGTCGAATAAGGACTGATCGATATTGTTCATAAAATTATCTAAATACGTTTTGGTACTTGGGTATTTTTGAATCATGTTATCTGTCACTGTCTGAACTGCCGGCAGAAAAGTTTCTTTATAAAGTGAGGGCAGACTGTAAAACAAAGAACTAATAAAATTAATCATCTTAACTCCGATGATACTGATAATAAATCCAAGCAAGCTATAAAAAACCAATAATATAAATAAGGAGACAAAAACACGTTTAATATGTGTCTTCTTTTCAATAATGTCGATAACATTACGAAAGGTCATAGCAATCACAATACCGACTACAAAAGGCATTAATAAGGGAAAAACGTATTTTATCCCAACATAGACCAGTAAAGTCAATATCAAAAAGAAGAAAAAGTGAATAATAAAAGCTCTCTGTTTGTTTAAATTCATAAATCAATTTACCCTTCCTGCATACGCAAATGTTTCTTATGTAATGTAACACTGATGTAGTAACTTAAGTCTATACCAAAAAATACTGTTTCTATTCTTCAGCTAAGCTATTATATCATTATTTTTTATAATATGAAACAATTTGCCGGCGTGTTTATAAGTATTTCATAATTTCTTAATATAAAGCACATTTTTTGATAGTCTAATGTAAAACTCTTATTATTCAATGAAATATCTCCGTCCTGACATACAAATAAAAAGAGGCATGTTTGATATGATAAGCAAACGATTATAAGGGGTCAAGTCCATAATAAAAGAGCTATGTTTTTATTTTTTTTAACATAGCTCACATTATTTTAAAATTATATGGCAGGTTGTCCCCTTACTCCCTTTACATTAAACTAAATTACCCTCTTCATTAATTAAACAAGGGTCATCTACTCTATTACGCATTTGCTCAATAAGATATAATTCTTCTTTCAACAGATTATTATAATACCCCATTAAATAAGGATTCTTTGGTATAAATAATGTGTCCTGTTCTTTAGAAAGGTCAGTCATTCTTTGCATTGCATTCTTTAGAAATCGCTCACGCAAATCCAGGATTTTCTTTCGTGAAAATGAGTTGATAAAGTGAAAATAAAAAATTCTCATCATGAACTCATCTCTGTTTTTAATCACAGCTTCTGTTACATCCCATAAAATTTCCACGAAATACTTTTTCCCCTTGTCTGTAATACTGTAAATATTTCTGGAAGGTCCCTCACTAATAAGTTCCGTTGTTTTTAAAATAACTCCGTCTTTTTCATATTTTTTTAGCAGAGAATAAAGTGTATTATTATTAATTGTGGTGCAAACATCAAAATTCTCTTCTAATTTTTTCTTAATATTATAACCGTGCCGAGGCTCTTCCATCAAACATCCTAAGATAAAAATATCATAGTACATATTAAATTGTCACCGCCAGACGTGCGGCTTCTTCAACTGCATCTACAATTCTTCTGGATTTTACAGCATCTCCGATTACATGTAATGATTTTATTTTGGATTTTAACTGCTCTTCTAATGGGTTATACGCTCTCGTTCCAATAGCAAGAATTACAGTATCGTAACCGGTCAACTGGGTTTGACCATCAGGTGTTGATGCAATGATTCCGTCGGAGGTAAACTTCTCTACCTTAGTATTCGTTAATAATTTCACCTCACCATTTTTTAATGTTTTATAAATAAAATATTTAATATGTTCATTCAGCCCAGCTCCCGTCTCTTCCATCATTTCAACAACGGTTGCTCTTTTGTTTAGGGATAAAAGATACTCTGCAGTCTCTAATCCAACCATACCACCGCCTACAATCAGTGATTTATTCCCTGCATATACCTTGCCATTTAGAACATCAACTGCCTGAACAACTGTGATACCTTCATTTTCAATATTAGGTATAATGGGCGTAGCTCCGGTAGCAAGAATGACTTCATCCGGGTCTCCGCTTATAATGGTCTCCGCATCTGCTTCCACACCTAATTGTACATCCACACCATATTTCGTACACATTTTAATATAATATCTCAAAGCTCTTGCCAATTCATGTTTTGCCGGAGGAACATTTCCTGGTACTACCTGACCGCCCAATTTTGTGTTTTTTTCATACAAAGTAACATCATTACCTCTTGCAGCAGATATCCATGCCGCTTCAAGCCCTGCCGGTCCTCCGCCAACGACGATTATTTTTTTCGGAGAGGCGGTCGGTACAATTTTCATAAAAAGTTCATGCCCGGTAAATGGATTAATCATACAAGAAACACCATGATCATCAGGATCAATCCCTGGTGCACCGCCGCACCTGGTAAGGCAACCGACACAGGGAGAAATTTCTTCTGCTCTGTCTTCAGCTACTTTTTTAGCAAATTCCGGGTCTGCTAAGGATGCTCGTCCCAATGAAACATAATCTGCAATTCCTGCCTCTACAACATGGTCTGCTAATGATGGATCATTGATTCTTCCCACTGCAATTACTGGTACTGTTACAGATTTTTTAATCACTTCTGTATCATCTAAATTAAATCCGTTAGGTACATTAGCAGGTGCAACCATATATTTCATACTTGCATATACACCGGTTGACACATGTATTGCATCTGCACCGGCTTTTTCAAGATACTTTGCAATAATAGCTGTTTCCTCTGGTTTTCTTCCATTCTCTACCCTTTCATCTGCACTGATTCTGAAACTCACAGGAAATTCTAATCCACATTTTTTCTTGATGTTTTTAATAATCTCAATTGCAAATTTAGCTCTTCCGATTATATCACCACCATATTCATCCAATCGTTTATTACTATAACTGGATAAAAACTGAGCAGGCAGATACCCATGTGCTCCGTGAATTTCAACTCCATCAAACCCTGCGGTCTTTGCTCTTCGTGCAGCATCACCATACTTCTCAACTATAACTTGGATTTCCTGGGTGGTCAGTTCCTTTGGCAGTTCTTTGTTGACCGGACATGGAATAGGTGACGGTGCAACCGGCTGCGACCCCGTAAAATAAGAAACTGTCTGGCGTCCGGAATGCTGTAACTGTAAGAATATTTTTCCGCCTTCTTGATGAATTCTGTCTGTAAGTAATTTAAAGCCTTTAATACAATCATCCGTATCCACCATTAATTGACCTGGCAATGCTCTTCCTACCGGATCAATACAGGTAAATTCAACGATAATAAGCCCAAATCCACCACGTGCACGAGCTGCATAGTATTCAATCAATTCATCATTTACTTTGCCATCACTTGTTCCATGATGTGAACCCATTGCCGGCATAATCATTCTGTTCTTTAACTCAACAGAGCCAATATGCCCTTTTTTAAGAATATTCTGAAACATAATAAAGCCTCCTTCGTTTTAACTATGTTATATTATCATATGTTATAATATATCACTACGCCTAATTCCTGTCCAGTTAATTTTGTTAAAAACATAACATTGTTTTAATATTAGCGCTCAAAAAAAGAGCTATGTTTTTTCATAGCTCTCATCTTTTACTAGTATCAAAAATTGCTTCAGTTACGGGTAACATACAAATCCAAAAACATAAAAGCACTGCCTGTAATAAATATAATGGG
>JAEXGM010000037.1 GCA_023450835.1 Bacillota bacterium
AAAAAAGTCGAGAAGGGGGAAGAAGGCTATGCTATACTGGAATCACTTCATGAAGAATAAAAACGAGGTGATGGTATGGATTACTTTCTGACGGTAAGCGCTGTTATTGTCTTTGTTGAAAGCAGGGTGCAGACAGAAATCAGATATGAGGAACTGGAAGAGGCCACCGGCTTTTCTCTGTCTCATTTAAGAGCATTGTTTGCAAATATAACCGGAAAATCCCTGTCCCGGTACATTGTAGGCCGCAGAGTTGCCAATGCAGCCTTTGACATTGTTCATAGCCATATGAGTATTCTTGACATTGCCGAAAGATATCAATTTTCAAATCCGGATACGTTTACAAGAGCATTTAACCGTGTTACCGGCTATACTCCTTCGGATTTTAGAAAAAGGAGAGCAGAGGTAGGACGTATGAAATTATGCGCCGGAGTGTACGGTGTGTCAGAAAGGATGGAAAATATGAATTCAGAGCAGTTAAAGGTTGCGGATAACAGTGTGGTTCTATATGGTGTACCTAAGGTAGGGTACGGTACTTATGATGGTTGCACTCCCTACCCCATATGCTTAAAAGCATGTGCCAATTATTTAGGAGAGGATATTGATTATGATTATGCCATGGTTGTCAGCGGAGCGGCATTTCGGTTGGTATGGGATGTTACCTGCTGGAACGGCGGCAATGTGGACGTATGCTTTACCTTTAAAGAATGGGAAAAGGTATACCGCCTTGGGATAGAAGGGTTAGGCTATCGTTATGAGGTTATTCACCGGGAGAAGGATACCAGAAAAGAAGACTTTATAAGCTTTATCAAAGAGAGGATAGACAAGGGAATCCCTTGCATTGCAAGAGGAATCATAGGACCGCCCGAAGCCTGTATTATAACCGGTTACAGAGATGACGGAAAGACTCTTCTTGGCTGGAATTTCTTTCAGGATAATCCGGAGTTTGCAGGAAATATTCAATTTGATGAATCAGGCTACTTTATCTCAAAAGATTGGTGGGAGAATCCTGACACTCTTTCAGTTATGTGTATGGGGGAGAGGACCGGTGAAAAGATGTCAGCAGAGGAGATAATAAAAACTGCTGTTGAGGTCCTCACCGGAAGGCAGGAAGGTGAGTATGCAAAAGGAATTCTGGCTTATGATGCCTGGAAGAAAGCAATTACGGACGAGGAGCAATTTAGTGATAATGCAATAATCCCCCTAATGGCCGAGCGGCTTATGTGCCAGGGGGATGCCATGGACTGCCTGATTGACGGAAGATGCCGTGGCGCAGAATTCTTTGAAAAACTTTCCTTTGAAAGACTTTCCTTTGAAAGAATTTCAAAAGAGCAGCCGGAAGGGATATTTTCAAAAGTAGCGGAAAAATTCAGAGAAACTGCGGGAAACATTGTTAAGATGGCGGAAGTATTAGGCGGATTTAACCGCACTCAAGTACAGATGGCTAACCTTTATAAGCTCGAAAACAGAAAGAGAATCGGAGAATTAATCGATAAATGTAAAATGGCGGATGAAGAAGTGCTCTCTCTTTTGAGAAATTATTAGGGTTTTTATGGTTAAGGTGGTAGAATTTATGATAAAATGGCCTTTTGTAATAGACATTTAATGAAAACGTAATTAAAATGCCAAGCATTTAACACCATTCTATGTTATTATAGGGATGTATGAATGAGTAGTATGCTTATTAAATAGAATATATAAACTACACTCATGCGCTTAAATAAAAATTTGAAAAATGAATTTCATTTTTCAAACTGGAAGGTGTGAAAATATGAACGAGCTGACAAATAAAAACTCGAGTAGTAAAGAGAAGGGGAGTATTGTAAAAAAGGCACTTCTTTACGGTGGAGTTGCCGTAGCAGTACCGCTTCTTGTAATCTACTTATTTCTGGCATTTTATTACAAAAGCCATTTTTATCATAACACCACGATTAACGGTGTAAACGTCTCTGGTATGACAGAAGCACAGGCGGAGGCAGCCATTAATGAAGAAGTAGAGTCCTATGTACTTACCATAAATGAACGCAATGATCTGACAGAAAAACTTCATGGTGAAGATATCGGGCTGAATACGGTATATGATGAGAAACTATCCGATTTACTCTTAACGCAGAATCCCTATACCTGGCCGGCTGCATTATTAGAATCCCATAAGATAACACTGAAAGCCGCCCTTTTATATAGTGATGAACTGCTTTCGGAATATTTTGATGGTCTGAAAAGTTTTGCGGCGGATTATGATATAGCACCTACGGATGCTCATATTTCCGACTACGGAGATAACGGTTATGTAATAGTACCGGAGAGTCAGGGGGCTAAGGTCGATCGTGATAAGATGTTCGAGGCGGTTAAAGCGGCTATTCTTTCGCTGAAACCGGAATTAAACCTGGAAGAAGCCGGAGTCTACGAGAAACCGACCATCTTTTCGGATAATGCAGACTTACAGAAAGCTCTGGCAAAGATGAATAAAATGGCCGGCAGCGTTATTACCTATCAATTCGGGGATATAACGGAAGTTCTTGACGGAAAGAAAATCAGCGGGTGGCTGTCTGTTGACGAGAATATGAAAGTTACCTTAGATGAAAATGGGGTAAAGGATTATGTGGATTACATCGGAAAGAATTATAATTCCTTTGGCAGGGTCCGTACATTCAAGACTTCCTATGGAGATGTATTACAGATAAAAGGCGGCGATTATGGCTGGTGGCTTGACAGGGCAACGGAAAAATCAGACCTGCTTAAACTGATTAAGAATGGTCAGCAGATAGAGAGAAAGCCTGCTTATTTTCAAACTGCCCAGGAATATGGTGCCGATGATATCGGTAATACATATGTAGAAGTAAATCTCACTGCCCAGCACTTATTCTTTTATAAAGAAGGAAAACTGATTCTGGAATCGGATTTTGTATCCGGCAATCTTTCAAAAAACAATGGTACTCCTGTAGGGACCTATCCGGTTCAATATAAGGAGAATGATGCGACCTTAGTAGGAGAGGATTATGCAACACCGGTAAAATACTGGATGCCTTTCAACCGTAATATTGGATTTCACGATGCTCCATGGCGTTCCAGCTTTGGCGGAAAGATCTACATGACCAATGGCTCTCACGGCTGTATCAATATGCCGCCAAGTAATGCCAAGAAGATGTTTGAGAACATCAAGCGAGGAGTGGCTGTAGTAGTGTATGAATTGCCGGGAACGGAAAGCTATAATAAGAAGGACGATGACAGCCTGGTAAATAAAACACCTGCGGATCAGAATAACGGAACAGATAGTACTGATAGCAATCAGGGAGAATAATGGCTGCATAGATTAAATTGTGTCAATAAAAGCCCTGTACCTTTCCTTAAACGTAATGTACGATTTAAGGAAAGGTACAGGGCTTATTGTTTATTGCATCTGACAGATATGAGTTTATTTGGCAGCTTTCCTTTTAGCATACAGATATCCAAGTAAGCAGACCAGACCGCAGAATAAGATAAAGCAGATTACATGAAATGGATTGGATATAAGTCCTCCGACCAGAATAATGAGTGAGCCGAGTAATCCTAATACAGGGCATACAACTCCTTTAAAGAAGCTTTTGATCTCGCCTTTCTTTCGTAAGGAGAATACCTTGACATAAAGCAGCATATAGCAGATGTAACTGAAGACGATGGCAATCTCACTGATATCGCTTCCTTTCAGGAAGTCAGTCTTCATGGTTACGTAGTGGAGTAACATCCAAATAGCGGCTGTAATATAAGCAATAAGGGCGGAAGGCAGAGAAATTTCATATTTGGGATGAAGCTTTGCAACTTTTTCCGCATTCGGAATCATGTTCCTGGCTGCCAGACTTTGGGGCATACGGATGCTTCCTAAAGTCATTCCGTTTACAACGCCTAGAACAGAGATAACAATAAAGAATAACAGCAGTTTGGTGCCGCCGTTTCCTAAAATGATGGCACCGGCCTCATTAACAGCGTCATTTCCCAAAGACATAATATATTCGGAACCCAGCATGTTATTTAAGCCTAAAAAGTATAGAAGATATACGGATAATACGGTCAGAGGCCCTATTATAAGTGCAAGGGGCATATTTCGCTTGGGATTTCTTACTTCATTTGTAATGTTAACGGATACGACCCAGCCGTCAAAGGAGAAAGCAATGGGAGCCAGAGCTGCCAGCCAGGCAAGTCCAACATGGGTTTTCTTGATGACCTCTATGCCGTCGGGAATCGCTGCGGGCTGACCATGATAAAAAATACCGGCCACTGCGATAACAATCAGAGGAATAAGCTTAATAATTGCGGCAATATTCTGTATATAACCACCTAATTTATAAGATAGGATATTTACGCCATAGAAAAAGGTGAAAATAATATAACCTAAACCAATCTGTGCTTCTAAAGAAGCGTTTATTCCTAAAAAGGAGAAGATATAAAGTGCTGCTACCCATGATATTACCGCATTAATCGTCGGGAAATAGATGAAAGTCTGAAACCATCCAAAACCGCTTGCGGATTTCGGAGAGATAAACTTTTCAAAATAACTGATGATGCCTCCGGAACCTTCCGTACGGATAGAAAGTTCGGTAAGGGTAAGACTTCCGAAGATAATACTTAAGGCACCTATAACAAAGACAAGAATACCAAGCCCGACACTGCCTCCTGTAAATTTTAGTACATCGTCCACTTTAAAAAAGATACCGGAACCGATTACAATGCCAATAATCATGGCAGTAGCTGTAAACAGACCATAATGTTCAATCTGCTTGTTTTTGTTCTCCATAAGAACTCCTTTCATTTGTTGTATAGAGCTGTATAGGCAATTATATAGAATTTTTACTTTTGTTTTGTAGAATTCGATACAGCATACCGGAATATTTTAATATTAATTGTCTAAATTGTCAAAAGAATCTTTTTACATTTCATGCAACAGCGGTTTTTAACGAAAATTTAATCTATTTATAAATAAAATGTAATTGCATATTGCAGGGCTTATTGTTATTATAAACAAGAAATATTATCCAGCTCCTGGATAAAGCAGGGGATAAAGAACAAATAACAAGTTTGCACAGGGCTGGCACAAAAAGGGTAAGGAGAGAAAAAGTATGTCGTTAATCGTCAAAAACATAACAAAGAAATACGGTGACAAGGTAGTAGTTGAGGATTTAAGTTTTTCCATCGAAAATCCGGGAGTATATGCATTACTTGGCACCAATGGCGCAGGAAAGACTACATCTCTGCGTATTATTTTAGGAATGCTTTCAAAAGATGGGGGAGATGTATTGTGGAAAGGAAGAACCCTTGATACAGTGAATGCCAATGTCGGCTATCTGGCAGAAGAAAGAGGGCTGTATCCGAAATACTCTCTGTTAGACCAGCTTTTATACTTTGCCAAGCTCCGTAATGTTCCTAAAAAAACTGCCATGACCCGTATCGAGTACTGGTCGGACCGTCTGTCCGTTAACGAATATATATTTCCTCCCAAAGTAAAGGGAAAGGCAGTAAAAGCCAACAAGGCAGATCAGCTTTCAAAAGGTAATCAGCAGAAAATTCAGCTGATGGCAGCTTTAATATCAGACCCTGAATTAATTATCCTGGATGAGCCTTTAAGCGGTCTGGACCCTGTCAATACGGAACTCTTTAAGGGAATCATCCGGGAAGAGATTGCAAAGGATAAGTTCCTTATTATGTCCAGCCATCAGATGCCTGTAATTGAAGAATTCTGCTCCGAGATTACCATATTGAACAGAGGAAAGGCTGTGCTGCAGGGGAACTTAAATGAGATTAAAAAGAGCTATGGAAGGGTCAATCTGTTTGTTAAGAGTGATGTTGAGATAGCTTCCTATATTGAGAACTTTGGAATTCAGATAACCAACAAGACTCCCGGTGAATACCAGCTTAAAGTATTGGGAGAAGAGCAGGCAATGGCATTTTTAACGAAACTGATTCAGGATAAGATACCTATTGTTAAATTTGAACTTAGAGAACCCTCACTTCATGAAATATTTATAGAAAAGGTCGGTGATACCCATGAAGAAAAGTAGTATTAGCGGCTGGAAGGACGTATTTTCTTTTACGCTGACAGAAACCTTAAAGAATAAAGCCTACAGAGTCACTTTTTTTATAATGGCCTTTCTTGCAGTAGTATCCATGCCCTTAATCCAGTACCTTACAAAAGGAGAGGGAGTAACCGGGACACAGACTTCCAGTCCGGTAGCAAAGGTGTACATACAGAATGAAACATCTCTTGCAGACCTGGATTTATCTTCTTTAAAACAGGAAAAAAGCTTTCAGAACACGGAATTTACCAACCTGACAGAGGATTATAAAACAGTAGCGGACAGAATTGAAGCTTCGGAAAAGAGTTCCGTGATACTTACTATAAAAGAACAGGAGGGAGCCTTTAAGCTGGAATTTGCCAAAGCATCAAAAGGACCGGTAAAGGACTTAAGTATGATTTTGCTGGCGGACGAAGTAAGCAGTAAATTCAATCTGCTCAGACTGACAGCCCAGGGAGTTACGGCGGATCAGAGTGCACTCATCCTTGCCAAAGTGGATACTGCTACAGTGAAGCTGGATGCACAGGGAAATGCTGTAATAGATAATAACAGTGCCATTTCTATGAATGAATACTGGTTTATCTATGGAATCTTATTCTTTCTGATGATGGTGAACATCATGGCAAGTTCTCAGGTGGCTTCTTCCGTGGCCATGGAGAAGTCCAGCCGTATTGTAGAATATCTGCTGATATCCGTGAAGCCTCTGGCATTGATGATTGGTAAGATTCTTGCCATGTTATGTGCTGTTTTATTACAGATTATATCCATGATAGTACTGGTATTTCTCTCCAACAAGGTTTCTGCTTCCATAGGGGGAAATGGAAATCAGATGGATATTATGAGCCAGTATATACCTCATAACATTTTTAAAAACTTAAATATTGAAAATATATTGCTCTGCCTGATTTTAATTGCACTGGGTCTGATATTTTATGCAGTGCTGGCCGGCATGGCGGGAGCAACCGTCAGCAAGCTGGAAGAGCTGAATGAAGGCATGACTCTTATAACTGTAGCAACTTTGGTGGGAGTCTATATCGGAGTCGGAGCAGCAAGCGTATTGATGGGAAGCGGAAGTAATGCATTTGTTTATTTTGCTTACCTGTTTCCTTTATCCTCGCCCTTTATCCTGCCGGGGGCTATTCTGATAGGTAAGGCAAGTATATTAATCGGGTTGGGGGCAATTATCATTCAGGCGGTACTGAATGTCCTTTTATTCCGTTTTGTAGCAAGTATATATGAAGTCCTGATACTTCATAATGGAAATCGTATCAGAATCAAAGATTTATTCAAACTGAATAGGGGAGGTATAAAAGCATGAAGGAAAGATTAAGAGGCTTTCGTGCGGTATACAGCTTTACCTTTAAGCAGTTGTCCGGCACGAAGAGCTTTAAGATAGTAACAGTTTTAATCGCTCTGTTATTGGCAGGAGGATTAATCGCAGGCAGCGTTGTAGGAGCCGGCTTAGGCAAGGAGCATGGCAGCGGAAAAGGAGATAAGGCGGAAGTAACTGAAATATCCCCCATAGACAATGTCCTGGTAATGGATGAGAGCGGATTAGGCCCCATTGATTTTTCAGTATATCTGAAAGAAAATAAGGTCCTTAAAAATATTAAATTCACGGATTTTAACGGAACTGATTTATCACAAGCCGTAAAAGATACAAATGTTACTCAGAAGACAGTTATATTACAGATAATAAAACAAGGTTCTGATTACCAATTAAAAGGAGCCTTACCGGAGAATACCCTTTTAAGCGAGAAGGATGTAAAAACTCTGGTTTCTGCTCTTTCACAGGCCTTTCAATTGGCTAAGCTGAATAAGGCCGGACTTACGGCTGAGCAGATTAGTGCCGCAATGCAGCCTGTGGATTATTCTTATTCCAATATCGGAGATAAAAGCAATAATATTGCTACGGTTATTGTTAAAATGGTAGCCCCTATGGTATTTAGCTTTATGCTGTATATGATGCTGATACTTTATGGCCAGTCCGTCAGCAAATCCGTATCCGGTGAGAAGACCTCCAAACTTGTGGAAACTCTTCTGGTTTCCGTGCGCCCGGATGCTTTGATTGCCGGAAAGGTAGTGGCTGTTGCAGTACAGGGAGTTATGCAGTTTATGATATGGATAGCAGCCTTGTTTATCGGACTCTACGGGGGAGATATGGTTGCCAGATTAGTGTACCCCGGCTACTCCAACCCCGTAATAGCCGTATTAAACTCCATGAAAGATAATATCGGGCAGTCAGCCTTATCTCCGGCTGCGGTCATATTGGCGGTTGCATTTTTCTTTGTGGGATTTTTGTTCTACAGCGTATTGGCGGCCCTTGCCGGAAGTATGGTATCAAAGCCGGAGGATGCTGCGGCCACCCAGAGCATTTTGCAGCTTCCCATTATAGTCAGCTGGCTTCTCTGCTATTTTGTACCTCTTAACGGTAATGACACCTTTATTCCCGTTGCCAGGTATATTCCCTTTACGGCGCCCTTTTGCGTGCCGGTAGATACTCTGACCGGAGCCGTTAATCTTTGGGAGAGTACTTTAATGCTGATGGTCATGGTTATATTTACCCTTCTTTTTGTTGCATTGTCTTCAAGGATATTTAAGGGCCTGATACTATATAATGGGCAGAAAGTCAGCTTAAAGACCATCCAGGGAATATTAAAGGGTAAACAATAATAGATAAAAACAAAGGCTAATCTTTACTTTGGGTATAAAATGTACTATAATAGGTTTATAAAACACAAGTTATTAGAAAGTATTACTTTCATAACCGCTGTTATGTGAATATTAGTATACTTATTCTGACACTACGTTTACAGTAACAAGATAAGTCAATAATAAGATTGTAATGATGCAAACCCTGGAAACAGAATTTATAGATAGAAAGGAAGGGATTACAATGAAACTGATTTATGTAATAGTACGGAATATAGACAGCACGAGAGTAACGGAAGGTTTAAATGCCAAGGGATTTTACGTTACGAAGCTTGCTTCAACGGGAGGTTTCCTGAGAGAAGGCAATACGACTTTGCTAATTGGTACAGAAGAAGAAAAAGTGGATGAAGTAATAGAACTGGTAAAGAAAGAGTGCGGCCCAAGACAGCAGATAATATCCAATCCCGTAGGTTCTGCTGAGTTTTATTCTACCCAGGTTATGGTAAATGTAGGCGGTGCTATCATTTTCGTTACAGATGTTGACAGATTTGAAAGAATCTAAGCTGTCTTTGCTGAAATTAGTTGCCTGAACAGAGATAATTTAGTAAAATAGTACATTGTAGATAAGTTATATTATAGGGGCAGAAAGACGTCCCTATAATCGGATAAGTTATACGATCCGAAGAAAGGTACTTAAGATGAGCAAGGCAGACAGCAAAGCAGAAGACTACATAGATTACCACGAAATCATAGAATGCATAACAGGTGCATTAGATGCCAAGGATAAATACACTGCCAATCATTCCTGGCGTGTAAGCGAATTGGCGAAGAAAATATGTGAAATCATTGGCTTAAGCAACAGCGATTCCAATGAACTGCATATTGCGGCACATCTTCATGATATCGGAAAGATTGGGATACCGGACTCTATCCTGAACAAAGAAGGAGAGTTGACTCCCTACGAGTGGGAGATGATGAAGAAACACCCGGTGATAGGATTTGAAATATTAAACAAATCCAGCCGGATGAAGCAAATCAGCGGTATAGTTCTGCATCATCATGAACGTTATGATGGAAGAGGTTATCCGGATGGAATTAAGGGAAATGATATCCCTTTAGGTTCAAGAGTAATTGCCATTTGTGACTCCATTGATGCAATGACTACCCAGAGAAGCTACCGCAGCATCTTGTCCGCAGAAGAGTGTTACATCGAAATTGAAAAAAATTTAGGATTTATGTACGATCCCTTTATTGGCAAATATATTCTTGAACACTGGGAAAACGTAATTAAACCGCTTATTGGTTTAGAAAAAAATACATAATATTTATTCAGACAAGGGGGATTCATCCGGTACCATACCGCATTGAATTCCCCTGTGTTCTACCGCTGTAGAGAAAACAATCTGGGTGCTGGTACGGCCAAATTTCTGAATCTGCCCGATGAAGGAGTCCAGTTCCATGGTACTGGGAAAGCCTACTTTAATTAGCATGGCATAATGGCCGGTGACACAATTGCATTCAATAACATTCGGACAGGATTTAATAAAGGGATAGAACTCCACCTTCTGAAAAGGTTCTACCTCCAGATTGATAAAAGCCGTTATGTGATAGCCCAATTTCAACCAGTTTACCTCTGCATGATATCCTTTAATAATACCGTCCTTTTCTAATTTAGCAATTCTGGCTGCCACAGCAGGTGAAGACAGAAATACCTGGTCTGCGATTACTTTAAGCGGCGTTCTTGCATTTTTCTGTAAAATTTCCAGTATATGTTCATCAACGTGATCCATATGTATACCTGCTCTCATGATTTTTAGACGAATCCGTCATTTCCTTAATATTATAAATTAGAATTGAGGTGATTGCAAGAGAGATTCCTTTTTACACATAAGAATATTAAGAATGGAAAAGGGTACATGGTAAATAATCGAAATTATTCCCGGCGAAATTTTAATTTTATTTTGTGAAAAGAAGGGATTCTTTTTTAAAATTCAAACCTGATACCAATCTATTTACGGAGAAAAGAAAAGGTGCTATTCTCTTTTGCATAAAGAAACCGGCGGTCCAAACTGCCGGTGGCTGTAATGAATAGACGCAGCAGCTTGATGTGGTAATGGATATAAAGCTTTATAAATATAGAATTTCTGGGAATAGGAAAGGACAGGTCGAAGGGATTATGAGAATAGAAGCCGATTCAATGGGGAGTATGGCAATACCGGAAGAGGTATATTATGGGGTACAGAGTCTGAGAGCAAAGAATAATTTCAACATGACAGGAAGACCGCTGCATCCTCTTTTTATTGCCAATCTGGCCAGAATTAAGAAAGCGGCAGCGCTTACCAATTATGAGGCTGGATTATTAACGAAAGAACAGGCCGGAAGTATTATGAAAGCTTGTGATGAGATAATAGAAGGTAAATTAAGGGATCAGTTTATCGTAGATGCCATCCAGGGAGGAGCCGGAACTTCCGCCAATATGAATGCCAATGAAGTAATCGCCAATCGTGCCATAGAACTTCTGGGCGGTAAGAAAGGTGATTATTCCCTCATACATCCAAACGACCATGTAAATATGGCCCAGTCTACCAACGATGTCATTCCAAGTGCCGGGAAGATGACAGCCGCAGAGCTTTTAAAGGCAGCAACAGCAGAACTTAAGAGGCTTTCCAAGGCATTAAATCAGAAATCAGCCCAGTTTGATAATGTATTAAAAATGGGAAGGACGCAGCTTCAGGACGCGGTTCCCATGCGCCTTGGTCAAAGCTTTGCAGCCTATGAAAGTGCCATAAAACGGGATATAAAGAGGCTTACTCTGGCTGGCGAAGAATTACTTTCCATTAATCTTGGAGGAACTGCTGTCGGAAGCGGGATTAACGTAAGCCCTTATTATTACGCTACTATCGTTCCGAATCTGAATAAGCTTTTTGGCTGTGAATACAGGCAGGCAGCGGATTTATTTGATGCTACCCAGAATCTGGACGGTTTTGTACAGGTGTCAGGCTGTTTAAAATCCTGCGCCGTCAACCTTACGAAAGTCAGCAATGATTTAAGGCTTCTGTCTTCAGGCCCCAGAACGGGATTGGGCGAGATTAACCTTCCGGCTCTTCAGAACGGCTCATCCATTATGCCGGGAAAGATCAATCCTGTCATACCGGAGGTCGTGAACCAGGCAGCCTTTCAGATTATCGGAAATGATGCCGCCATCACTTGGGCTGCGGCAGGCGGACAGATGGAGCTGAATGCTTTTGAACCGGTACTCTTTCATAATCTGTTTGAATCACTGGATTTACTGCGCCAGGGGGCTCAGACCTTTACAAATCTTTGTATCACCGGTATTACAGCCAATGCTGATAAATGCTTAAAGCATCTGGAGAGCAGTGTGGGCATTGCAACGGCTCTATGTCCTGTCTTAGGCTATGAGGAGGCTGCAAGAGTTGCCAAAAAAGCATTAAAGGAAGGCTGTTCTGTGAAAGAAGTGCTCCGGAAAGAAAATATAGTTTCGGAAAAAGAGATGGAAAGAATATTTAACCTGTTTCCTATGACCATCCCCCCAAGACAGGTATTTTGTATTGAAGAAGTGGCAAAGCTGTGATACAGTAATAAAAAAAGCAGATGAGGCTGTGAAAAATTAATAGATTCACATTCTGAACGAGGAGTTTGCTCGAATCATTTATATTAAGAAACAGCAGTTTTGCCGCGATAGATGGGAGAATGAGGAAAATGGCTGACAGAGAGCGCATCATAAAGGAATTTACGGAACTGGTAGCAATAGATTCCCCTTCCTTTGGGGAAAGAGAAATGGCAGATGTGTTAACAGAAAAGCTTATCAATTTAGGCTTTGCGGTAAAGGAAGATGGAGCGGGAGAGATTTATGGAGGCAACGCAGGTAATCTTTATGCCTTTCTTCCCGGCGAGTTGGAGGGAGAACCAATACTTTTTTCCGCCCATATGGATACGGTAGAACCGTCCAGGAATAAACGCGCTGTGGTTCATGAAGATGGAGCCATAACCAGTGACGGCACTACGGTACTCGGAGCGGATGATTTGTCAGGCGTAACTGCTATTTTGGAAGCAGTCCGCTGTATACAGGAGAAGAAGCTGCCTCACAGAAGCATTGAAATACTTTTTGCCATGGCAGAAGAAGTATATATCAGGGGAAGTGAAGTATTCGATTACTCCCAGGTGAAGGCAAAAGAAGCCTATGTATTAGATTTAAGCGGTGAGATTGGAACCGCGGCTCTGAAAGCACCCACTTTGGTATCCTTTGAAGCTGTATTTACCGGAAAGGCAGCTCATGCAGGCTTTGCTCCGGAAGAAGGCATTCACGCCATAGGAACTGCTGCCAGAGCCATAGCCGCCATTCAGATGGGCCGTATTGATAAAGAGACCACCGTAAATGTTGGCCTTATAGAAGGCGGCCTTGCAAGAAACATAGTACCGGAAAAATGCGTACTAAAAGGGGAAGTAAGAAGTATCAGCCACGAGAAATCCCTGGCAGAGACAGAAAAGATAAAAAGAGCATTTGAAAAGGCAACAGCTGAGGCCGGAGCAAAGCTTGATTTTACAACTTCCTTTGGCTGTTTAGCTTACGAGATAACAGAAGATGCCCCGGTAGTACGGCGCTTCGAGAGAGCCTGCCGTGAGTTATCCATCCCCACTCATTACGTAGAGACCTTCGGCGGCAGTGATAACAACAATTTTGTACGGAATGGAATATCCGGAATCGTTATGGCCTGTGGTATGCATGAGGTGCATTCCACGAAAGAACATACCCATATAGATGATTTAGAAAAATGTACGGAAATCGTATTTAAACTTCTTACCATGGAAAATTAAAGAATCAGGTAGTATCATTGAGAAGGCTGAAAATAATTTAATAATTTGAATTTGAACGCACTAAGAATTGTAAACTAAAGTGCTTTATAAATTTACCTATAGCAGGAGAGAATCAGCTCTCCTGCTTTCTGTGTTTAATGGAACTAATTTCTAATCTACTTGACATTACATAGTAGATAATTTATACTGAAATATGACTATTATGTATAACAAAGTAGCAGTAGATAAGGCTGAGATACCTTTGTTAGTAAGAATGAAAAATTGAGGGATTACATTTATCATAAGAAAAAACAAATTTCTTTATGAATGAAAGGAAGTAGAATGGACGAAGCGCAGTTGCGAAAAGGTATACTGGAAGGATGCATACTCTCTGTTATTGCAAGAGGTGAAACCTATGGCTATGATATTTTATCAGTATTGGAAAGTCAGGGCTTTACAGAAGTTTTAGAGGGAACCCTTTATCCGGTGTTAGTCCGTCTTGAAAAGAAGAAAGATATACAGTGCAGAATCGGTGAATCTCCCCACGGACCTAAGAGAAAGTATTATTCCATAACACAGACAGGAGAAGAGCATCTAAAGCACTTTAAGAACTCCTATGAAAAGTTAGTAAAAATAACGAACTCAATATTATATGGAAAAGATAAGAATATAAATCAGTGAGAAAAGGGAGGAAGAGATGAAACAATATTATGAATCGAAAGAATATAGGGAAGCCAAGGGACAATTAAGAGATGAATATGCAGTAGCATATCAAAAGGCGGCAACCTATATCCATACAAATAATATATACGGAATAGAAAGTGAAGAAGGATGCCTGCAGCAGATTATGGATGATTTTCTGTCTGCCCAGACGGACGGAAAACCACTTTCTAAAGTAACTGGTACAAATTTACGAAACTTCTGTGACAAAATGATAAAAGCCGAATCAAAGCGTTCTTCCATAGGGGTAGTTTATCTCCTCTATCTCATATCCTTGAGCATAATTGTTATTTCAATATTTTTAGGTTGGAAAGCCTACGCTATATCGAGTGAAAAACTGTCATGGAATCTATTTAATCATATCCGAGCAGACGGCAGTATCATAACTTTTCTTGGGATAATCCTATTTGGGTATGTCGTAAAAAGACTATTCTCCATTCTCCTTTTTCATTATGCCAAAACATTAAAAACAACCAATATTATAATATATCTTCTGACAATGTGGGCTGCAATTAGAGTACTGGAAGCAGATACTTTTTTAATAAAAATAACATTCCCCATTCCTGTTTCACTATTTTTTATATCAAATATCGTCTCCATTATAATGATAATGCTATGTTCCATTTATCTCTCCAGGCATAAATCTCAATGGAAGAAGATTGCTCAGGAAGCACCGGAAGACGAAATTGAAAAGCGTATCTGTCCTTCTTGCAATAGACCTCATGACTGTGATTATCCCGTATGTCCCCACTGCAAACACAGATACAAGGAAGCCTATGAATAAATTTAATTAACAAATGCTTTTACACATCTATTTTTGCATTATATAAGTGATAACCAGGTAATTGAATAAAATTGATCTATGTCTACACACAGATAACCAGGAGACCAGGCTTGTGTCCGGCATTGAGAGGTTCTTTATGACACTAAAGCTGCAGAAAACATAACTAGGAAAAACAATGCCACTGTTTGAGCGTCAGCGAGTTTGGCATTGTTTTGACTGTCAGTTATATTTTCTGCAGCTTTAAGTGGAATAAAGGTTCTCGAACAGCCGGACACAAGCCTGGTCTCCTGGTCATCGTCCGTCCCCATAAACTAACTTATTTCCATGTATCCTCTTGCATACAATTCCCATTTACATCTTGACTTTTATGCCGAAAAATGTTACGTTGTCCCTTGACTGGCAAAAGACCGATTATATTTAGTTAGGAGACAGAAATGAACGTTATACAGAACAAACAAGAAAAAAAGGCCTTTTACATGCTGGTGTTTTCATTGGTATTTCCCATGGCACTCCAGAATCTTATTAATGTAGGGGTAACCTCTACAGATGTTATCCTTCTCGGAAAAGTAGGAGAGACCTCTCTGTCCGCTGCTTCCCTTGCGGGGCAGGTACAGTTTATCATGACCCTTATCTTTTTCGGGCTTACTTCTGGAGCAGCAGTACTAACAGCTCAGTACTGGGGAAAGAAAGACACTGTAACCATTGAAAAAATTATGGCCATTACGATGCGCTTTGCGTTAGCAGTAGGCGTCTTATTTACGCTGGCGGCGCTTTTGTTTCCAAGTCAGATCATGCGGATATTTTCCTCGGAGCAAAACGTTATAGACCAGGGAGTGAAATATTTAAAAGTAATAGCATTTTCCTATATTATGGTGTCCTTTACCATGATATATCTTAATATTATGAGAAGCGTGGAAAGGGTTATCGTGTCCACGGTGGTTTACCTTGTATCCTTTCTTATCAATCTGGTTTTAAATGTAATTTTTATCTTTGGACTTTTCGGGCTGGAGCCTATGGGTATCAGGGGTGCGGCTCTTGGTACTTTAATTGCCAGGGCCTGCGAAATAATTATGGTTGCATTTTATGCTTTAAAGGTAAATAAAACCATACGTTTCCATCCAAAGATGTTATTTGTAAGGGATAAAATTCTTAATAAGGATTTCTTACATTATTCGATTCCTGTAATGTTAAATGAGCTTTTGTGGGGTGCCGGTGTAGCAGCCAATGCCGCCATTATCGGACATTTGGGACAATCTGTGGTAGCGGCTAATTCCGTAACTCAGGTAGTAAGGCAGTTTGCGATGGTTATCACCTTTGGAGTATCCAATGCTACGGCCATTATCCTTGGTAAAGCAATCGGAGAAGGAAAGGAAGAAGAGGCGAAGCTTTATGCCAAGAGGTTTGTCCGAATCACGATTGTGCTGGGTGTGCTTGGAAGCATTATTATACTGTTAGTGGGTAATGTAGTGGGCTATTACATGAATTTGAGCGACGAAGCCCATTCCTATTTAAAATTTATGATGTTCGTCATGTCTTACTTTGTAATTGCGCAGGCCTTTAACACCACTATGATAGTAGGGGTTTTTCGAGCTGGCGGAGATACCAGGTTCGGACTTTTGTTAGACGCTTCCACACTCTGGGGAGTGGCTATTCTTTTTGGAGCTTTGGCGGCCTTTGTATTCAAATTGCCGATTCCTGTGGTATATGTGATTATTATGAGCGATGAACTTATAAAGATACCGTTGTCTTACTGGCGGTACCGTTCAATGAAATGGGTAAAAAATGTAACGAGATAGACAAGAATAGCGATAGAAGTGAAGGTGCAGGTTTTGCCTGCACCTTTTTTGAAGAAATTTTCAGACGGAAAGCTTTAAAGTCTCCCAATTAGAAGCATTGAAAAGTGACGATATTGTTAAGAGAAATCCTTTGATAAATCCATCCAAAGCCTCTCCAGCGAAATCCAATGGCTGTCTGACGGCCTATATAGGTCGGAAAATACCAATAACTGGTTCCGTTTACCAGCCAGACATAGGTGTTTCTGTTAAGACAACCGCGCATACCCATCGCGCCGTTCTGAAAAGCCGGCATGGGTGGGATAAAGGGAGGCGGTGTAATCAAGGGTACAGGGGGAGGTGGTTGGTAGCCCTGACCATTGGTACGCTGCATGGCTGTAAGTTTTTTCTGGCAGTAGGGTTTTTGCATACTGCATTTATCAAAAGGGCTGTTGTTGGTCTGCTCCAGCTGCAAGTGTATTCCCCTTTCTGATTTATAGTATAATTTATGCTATCCTATCTTTTTGGTGTTAGGTTTTCCTACTATAATAGTTAAAAATATAGAGGATTGTCAGAATTTAATGATGAAAATTATAAAACTGGTAAAGGAAGAGTGAAAAGAAGCCGTGTTTTTAGAAATATTGAACGAATCTGGTACAAAATTACAATGGGTATTGGTAATTATTTGTACACTTTAGAGAATAAATGCATCGGCATTAGCCCTGAGTTAGTTAAAATATATATTTCTTTTAAAAACATATTGACATATTTGAGCTTTCTTGATAAACTACAAACATCAAGCGAATACTTAATGGATTGTTACTGGGAAGCAGGCAAGACCAAATTTTGTGGAATACTATATTTCATGAGGTTTGGTCTTTTTTTATTCAGTTTGTTAAAGTCTATTTTCGGGGTGATGAAGGTGCAAGTAGAGAGAGTTATTAATAACAACGTGGTCAGCGCATTTGACCCCAAGGGCAAAGAAGTCCTGGTCATGGGAAAAGGTATTGGGTTTCAGGCGAAAAAAGGCAAGGAAATTGACAAAGACCTGGTTGAAAAGGTATTTTACCTTGAAACACAGACAGAAGTTGATAAATTCAAAGAATTGCTTGCGAATCTTCCTCTGGAGCACATACAGGTATCCAATGAAATTATTATGTATGCTGACAAAACCCTAAACCGTAAGTTAAATCCCAATATTTATATAACCCTTACGGACCATATCAATTTTGCCATTGAAAGATTCAGGCAGGGGATGCTATTTGACAATCCGCTGTTATGGGATGTTCAAAGGCTGTACCGCAGAGAATATCTTATCGGAGAGTATGCTGTGGCATTAATCGGAAAGCAGTTAGGGATAAAACTTCCGGTAGATGAAGCCGCATCTATTGCTCTTCATATTGTGAATGCAGAGTTCAGCAATGTTATGTCTGAAACTATGAGTATCACAAAAATCATACCCCAGTTGGTGGAGATAGTCAGGAATGAATTTCAGATTGTGGTAGATGAGCAGTCTATAGGATATGAAAGATTTGTAACCAATCTGAAAACACTGATGCAAAGGATAGTGAACAAGGAACAGCTGGACCGTATAGACCAGGAATTCAATGACATGGTTCAAAGACTGTATCCGAGAGAATACCAATGCAGCGAAAAAATTGCGGAGTTCCTGGAGGGATATTATCCGGATGTTGTTTTAGCAGAGGAGGTGGCAATGCTGTCAACTCATATACGACGGTTAATTTTAGGAAGTCAGAGTAATGAATAAAAGAAATCCTTGCGCAAACTTGAGGAATATCGAGAAATACGGTGCATTGGCAGCATGGAGGTTAGGTTGAAAAACAAAAGATTGTTTTTCGATTATGGATTTAGGAATATCCAATCAAAGATCGGATATTCATGAAAGAGGTTAATATGCTAGGAAATTTAATGGGAAAGTTAGGCTTTCAAAATAAAGATATTGTTATTGGTTCCCCAATTGAAGGCGAGGCCTGTCCTCTAAGTGAGGTGAAGGACCCGGTTTTCAGTGAAAAAATACTGGGTGAAGGACTTGCTATAAAACCTGTTACAGGAAGAGTGGTTGCACCGGTAGACGGAACCGTCGGGGTACTTTTTGAAACAAAACATGCAATTAGTATTACATCCGACCAGGGAACAGAAATTCTGATTCATGTTGGTCTGGATACAGTGAATTTAAAAGGCCAGTTCTATCAATCCTTTGTTGCTACCGGAGACAAGATAAAGGCCGGTCAGCTGCTGTTAGAATTTGATATCAATCAGATAAAGGCGGCAGGCTATGATGTAATTACCCCGGTGCTTATCTGTAACAGGACGGATTATTCTGCAATAGTTCCCGTTACCGGTAAGAAAGTAGAGGAATTGGAAACGATTCTGACAGTCAGGAAATAAGGATAATCTGCCTGTTAAATACATGCAGTTATACGAAGAGAAGATGTCAGACTTAGAATCAGGCTTTTTTATATTAATATAAAAAGTAAAAATTGAAGGAGGAGTTTTTTTATGATGAAGTTTTTACAAAGACTTGGCAAATCATTAATGCTTCCGGTAGCGTGTTTGCCGGTAGCAGGTATTCTGCTTGGAATTGGTTACATGATTGACCACAATGGTTGGGGTGCTAATAACATTATAGCGGCGTTTCTGATAAAGGGAGGCAGTGCAATCCTTGATCATATCGCCTTGCTGTTCGCAATTGGTGTTTCGATTGGTATGTCCGATGATAATGACGGAACCGCTGCCCTTTCCGGTCTTGTTTCCTGGTTACTGTTTACAACACTTTTATCCAGTGCTGCAGTTGCTATGTATACCGGAGCCGATGCAGATGCTGCATTCGGCAGTATTGAAAATGTTTTTGTTGGTATAATTGCCGGTCTTATCGGTGCTTACAGCTATAATAAATTCAAAGGCACAAAGCTGCCGGAATATCTTGCATTCTTTAGCGGCAAGAGATGTGTAGCTATCATTAGTGCAGGTATTACAATTGTAGCCAGTGTTGTATTATTCTTTATATGGCCATTCCTTTATGGTGCTCTTGTTGCTTTCGGTAAAGCTATCGTTGGTACCGGAGCAGTAGGTGCAGGTCTGTACGGTTTCTTTAACAGATTATTAATCCCTACAGGTCTTCATCATGCATTGAACAATGTATTCTGGTTTAACCTTGCCAATATCAACGATCTGGGTAATTTCTGGAGCGGTAAGGGAACTTATGGAACAACCGGTATGTATATGTCCGGATTCTTCCCTGTAATGATGTTTGGTTTACCCGGCGCTGCCCTTGCTATGTATCACACGGCAAAGACAACAAAGAAAAAGATAGCAGCTTCCTTACTTGGCGCAGCAGCCCTTTGTGCATTCTTAACCGGTGTTACAGAGCCCCTGGAATTCTCTTTCATGTTCTTAGCTCCCGGATTATACTTAGTTCATGCAGTCTTAACAGGTATTTCCTGTGCGGTAGTAGCATTATTACCTTTAAGAATAGGATTTAACTTTAGCGCAGGTCTATTCGACTACATATTAAGCTTTAATGCTCCTATGGCGCAGAATCCCTGGCTGTTAATTCCTATTGGCCTTGTCTTCTTTGTAGTTTACTATGTAGTATTCCGTTTCATCATTACAAAGTTTAACTTAAAAACACCCGGAAGAGAAGATGATGACACTGAGGCAGAAATGAAAGTTTCCTTATCCAATAATAATTTTACGGAAGTAGCTGCTATTATTTTGGAAGGCCTTGGCGGAAAGAAGAATATTTCTAACATTGATAATTGTATAACAAGACTTCGTGTAGAAATCAAAGATTATACAGCAGTTGATGAAAAGAAAATCAAGTCCGCAGGAATTGCAGGAGTTATAAGACCCAGCAAGACCAGCGTACAGGTTATCGTAGGAACACAGGTACAATTTGTGGCCGATGAAATCAAAAAAATGATTTAATATATATAGGGGAGTTTAAAGATAAAGGATGTTGCAGTAGTGAAGTACTGCAACGTCCTTTTTATTTATGTTTAAAAGGAAGAGAATCAAAATGAGATAGCCGGATGAGCAGGGGGTACTTTGAGGTTTTGTCTTGAGAGGTTCCTTATGGAACTTAAGCAGCAGGAAACGTAGCTAGGAATACCAGTGCCACTGTTTGAGCGCTGAAAGCTTACATGTCCATGTATATACAGCGAGTTTGGCACAGGTACGACTGTCAGCTGCGTTTTTTGCTGCTTTAGTGAAATAAGGGTTCTCGAATAACAAAACTTCAAAATACCCCCTGCTCATCCGGCATTCCCATAAATTTCATTCCATCACACACCACTTTATTGATAAAAATTGTTTACTATTTAACAAAGTGGTAGTATAATAAATACAGATACAAAAAGATAAGTATGTACTGATTAAAAGGGTCCGCCCCGATTGAAAAGGCAGAAGAATCATGATAATCTCTGGAACCAGCATTAACGGCAGAACTGCCGGCAGATGTGGCGATAGCGGCGAATTATGAATCCTTATGCCGGGGACACCTTATGGATCCCTGACATAAGGATTTTTTTGTGCAAGAGCACCAAGGGTGCACTGGAGGATTACGATGAAGGAATTAATAGACAGATTAAAACAGGATAGGAACCTTTCACCTGAGGAATTTGTAACGCTGATAAAGGAAATGACAGATGAAGATGCCCTGTATCTGAAGGAGCAGGCCTTTCAGGTAAAGCAGCAGTTCTATGGCAATAAGGTATTTACCAGAGGATTGATTGAATTTACGAATTACTGTAAGAACGACTGCTACTACTGCGGAATCAGAAAAAGTAATCTGAACGCGGTAAGATACCGTCTGACCTTAGAAGATATTATGTCCTGCTGTGAGGAAGGCTACCGCTTAGGTTTTCGTACCTACGTCCTGCAGGGAGGGGAAGACTTACGTTACTCCGATGATGACATTGCAGAAGTCTGTCAAAGGATAAAGGGAAAATTTGCAGACTGTGCCATTACCCTTTCTATCGGAGAGAAAAGTTATGAATCCTATAAACGTTTTAAAGAGGCGGGAGCCGACAGGTATCTGCTGCGCCATGAAACCGCGGATGATGAACATTACAGGCTGCTGCACCCTGAAAGCCTAAGTCTTAAAACGAGAAAACAATGCCTCCTGGATTTGAAGGAATTGGGTTATCAGGTGGGGACAGGGTTCATGGTAGGGTCCCCTTTTCAGACGGCAGAATGTATTGCAAAGGATCTGGCTTTTATAAAGGAATTAGAGCCTGCGATGGTAGGAATCGGCCCGTTTCTTCCTCATCATGATACTCCTTTTAAGGACTATTCCAAAGGCTCATACGAGTTGACTTTAAGATTGATTGCCATAATCAGGCTTATGATACCAAACGGGCTGATTCCTGCAACCACAGCTCTTGGCACCATTCATCCTAAGGGCAGGGAGGAAGGCATCTCCTGGGGGGCTAATGTAGTAATGCCCAATTTATCACCGGTAAGGGTAAGAAAGCAGTATGAACTCTATGATAATAAAATATGTACCGGAGATGAGGCAGCTGAGTGCAGAGCCTGTCTGCAGCGAAGAATGTTAAGTGTAGGTCATGAGATAGTAACCGACAGAGGAGATTTTATCCCCTATATATTTGAAGCAGAAGGGAAGGAAAATGTATGTACGATGTAAAATCCAAAAAAGCAGAAGAATTTATTGATGATGGAGAAATTAATGATACCCTGGAGTATGCCAAGGCAAATAAGAGCAACAGAGAGTTAATCGACAGCATTATTGAAAAAGCAAAGGAAATGAAGGGTATCAGTCATAGAGAGGCAGCGGTTCTTTTGGAATGCGACTTACAGGAAGAAAATGAAAGAATGTATCAGCTTGCCAAAGAAATCAAGGATAAATTCTATGGAAACCGCATTGTTATGTTTGCTCCCCTGTATCTGTCCAATTATTGTGTAAATGGCTGCGTGTACTGTCCCTATCATCATCAGAATCAGCATATTGCAAGAAAGAAGCTGACTCAGGACGAAATCAGAAAAGAAGTTATAGCACTGCAGGACATGGGGCATAAGCGCCTTGCATTAGAAGCGGGAGAAGATCCGGTTAACAATCCCATTGAATATATCCTGGAATGTATTAATACTATCTACTCCATTAAACATAAGAACGGAGCAATCCGCCGGGTAAATGTCAACATTGCGGCTACTACCCATGAGAATTACCGTAAGCTAAAGGAGGCCGGAATCGGAACCTATATTCTGTTCCAGGAGACCTATAATAAGGAAAGCTACGAAAAACTTCATCCCACCGGTCCGAAGCATAACTATGCCTATCATACGGAAGCAATGGATAGAGCCATGGAAGCAGGTATTGATGATGTAGGACTTGGGGTATTATTTGGTCTGAACCTTTACCGTTATGATTTTGTCGGAATGCTGATGCATGCGGAACATCTGGAAGCAGCGCTTGGAGTGGGACCTCACACTATCAGCGTTCCAAGAATCCGCCCGGCAGAGGATATTAACCCGGGAGATTTCGATAATTCCATATCCGACGAAACATTTGAGAAAATAGTTGCAATTCTTCGTATTGCTGTACCTTATACCGGCATGATTGTATCTACCAGAGAATCTAAAAAGACCAGGGAAAGAGTACTGCAGCTTGGAATCAGCCAGTTAAGCGGAGGTTCCAGAACCAGTGTGGGCGGATATGCGGAGGAAGAAGAGGAAGATGACAACTCCAAGCAGTTTGATGTTGAGGACAAGAGAACTCTCGACCAGGTAGTTAACTGGCTGCTGGATATGGGCTTCATTCCAAGCTTTTGTACCGCCTGTTACAGGGAAGGCAGAACCGGCGACCGTTTTATGAAGCTCGTAAAATCCGGTCAGATAGCAAACTGCTGCCAGCCAAATGCCTTGATGACCTTAAAAGAATATCTGGAAGACTATGCATCAGATGACACCAAGGAAAAAGGTGAATCCCTGATTGAAAGAGAAATCCAAAAGGTAACCAATGAAAAAGTAAAGACCATTGCCAAAGATTATTTAGTCCAGGTGCATGAAGGCAAAAGAGATTTTAGATTCTAAGAAAGTACCGTATGCACTGTGCAGGCACAGTCAGATATAGTTATATTGTAGTATCATATCTCATAAAGTCTCATAAAGAAAAGATAGCCTCATGGTTTTAAATGCTGCATAATTTGGCATAAAAGACCATGAGCTTTCTTTTTTACTATCACTATTATTATTGCCTTAATTATGATACCAGCGTCAAAAGCCCTATTTCAATATATACACAGGCAATTTGCACCAAGCAGAACGACCAATGCGCCTTGGAACCAGTGCATTGGTCGTTCTGCTTGGTGCAAATTGCCGTCCCATTGAGAAAGACTAACTCTTTGACGAGATCATTTATCGTTATTTTTATCATGCTAATGCAGCTAATATGTATTGTAGGTGGTTACATCAAAGATAATACTTATTTAGCCAGTTTCTGATTTTCATAAAGTGACTGCCAGTTTTCATAATAAGGATTCTGCCAGTTGTTACCGTCAAAATCGGTGTATTCCAGAACAATTGCTTTTACAGTTTTAATATTCTTGCAGTTTTCACTCAGGGCAAGACCGGAATCCTTTCCATAGGTGTCTCCGTCAACCATATTGACATCACCGAAATCTACCTGTGAAATATAATTGCCATCGTTAAAATCAAATTGTCCGAGTATTTTTACCGGAAGGCCGTTTTTATCCCAAGCGGCAAAGGCTACTTTGGCATTTTTAACTTCTTTGCCCGAGACATTCTTAATAACAGCATTTAACATATCGGGGTACAAAGACTTATAATCATCTGATTGAACGACATAATCTGTTGATACTACATACATTGGCTGCTTTTTAAGTTCTGCTTCCAACTCTTTGGCAGAAAGGTCATCCTTAGAGGCTGTTTCTGTTTTTACTGTGGATGTTTTGTTAGCAGAAAGCTGTTTCTTTAAATCTGCTATCTCTGACTCTAATTCTTTTGTTTTGCTGTTTGCCGCGTCTAGATCTGCTTTTACCTTGTCATACTCTTCTTTGGATACGGCAGCAGCAGTATTGCCGGAAGCGGCACTGTCCTTTGCGGAGCAGCCGGTAACGCCAAGAAGTACAGATAATGCTAGTAATACAAACACTTTTTTCATTTGTTCTCTCCCTTTAAAAAATTATTTACCATTTGGCAAAAATCAGATTACCATAATTTTCATAGTACGTAAATAAGGACAAGGGAACTTTAATCGAAATCTAAGGATATATGAAGTGTTCTCTAAATATTCTTTTAAGATGTTAAGAAAAATTATCAAAATGAAAAATAATGCTTGCCTAATAGATATAAAGTATGGTAATCTTTTTACATAGAAAATGAAAATGAATATCAATTGCAAATAATGAACATAATGAATACATATTAAGTATCAAAGAATGTAAGAGAGGTGACCATATGAGCGTTGTTATAGTAGGTGGCCATGACAGAATGGTCTGTACCTATAAAGAGATATGCAAGCAGCATAATTGTAAGGCAAAGGTATTTACACAAATGCCCGCTAATTTTAGAACTCAGGTTGGAAGTCCTGATTTGTTAATACTTTTTACCAATACCGTGTCTCATAAAATGGTGGTATCGGCATTAAAAGCAGTGGATGAAGACTCAACAATAGTGGAAAGATGCCATAGCAGCAGTGCATGTGCTTTAAAGGACATTTTATGTGAACATTGCAAATAATAATTCAAGGGGGCTTGTTTATGAGTGGAATCAACGTTGTGTACTGGAGCGGTACAGGTAATACGAAAGCGATGGCGGAAAAGGTAGGAGAAGGTATTAAAGCCGGCGGTAAAGAAGCAGAAGTAAAAGAAGTTTACAGTGTAAAAGCGGAGAGCTTAAAGGATGATGCAGTTCTTGCACTTGGCTGTCCCTCCATGGGAGCAGAAGTTCTGGAGGAAGAGGCAATGGAGCCTTTTGTAGCAGAACTTGAGCAATATGTTCAAGGCAAGAAAATCGCATTGTTTGGTTCCTACGGCTGGGGCAATTGTGAATGGATGCGCGACTGGGAACAGAGGCTTAAGGATTCCGGTGCTGAAATAGTAGGCGGCGAAGGTGTTACCTGCTTGAATGAAGCGGATGATGATACATTGAATGCCTTGTTTGAATTAGGAAAGAAACTGGCAGAAGCATAAAAACCCCAAAGACCTATCAGTATGGCAATTGCCTGAGCTGACAGGTCTTTTTTATTTTGTTCTTACTACATATTTTCTTGTAGAATGGGAAATACCGTGTTAACATAAAGAAAAAGTTGAGAACATTCGCGTGAAAGGAGACACTATGAGGAAAAATATAAAAGAAAAGGCATTGAGCACATTTACTCATGGGGGAAAATCCTATGCTTATTACAGCATATACTCACTAAAGGAAGAAGGTTATCCCATAGATGAACTGCCCATTACTATCCGGATTTTATTGGAGGGCGCCATAAGGCAGCTTGATGGCAGCAGAATTACGGAAGAACATATTTATCGCCTTGCAGGCTGGAAAAAAGAGAACCAGGATAAAGGGGAAGTGCCCTTTAAGCCTTCCAGAGTACTGCTTCAGGATTTTACAGGTGTACCAGTATTGGTAGATTTTGCTTCTATGGGCCTTGCAATAAAAAATGCGAAGAATAGCATTAATATTGAACCTGAAATCCCGGTAGAACTGGTAGTGGATCATTCGGTGCAGGTGGATTCTTACGGGCAGATAACTTCCCTTTCCGAGAATGTGGAATTGGAATTTAAACGGAATAGAGAACGGTATGAATTCTTAAAGTGGGCGCAGAATTCCTTTGAGAGTCTTCGGGTAGTGCCGCCGGGAATGGGAATTATCCATCAGGTGAATCTGGAGTATCTGGCACGTGTGGTAACAGTAAAAGAAGAAAAGGGAGAGGTATTTTTATTCCCTGATACCTTGGTGGGAACAGATTCCCATACTACGATGATTAACGGCCTTGGTGTACTGGGCTGGGGCGTTGGCGGAATTGAGGCGGAAGCAATTATGCTTGGAGAGCCCTCCTTTATGATGCTGCCGGAAGTAGTGGGCGTGAGGCTTGCGGGAGAACTAAAGGAAGGAGCCACTGCAACGGACCTTGCTCTGACAGTTACCGCTATGTTAAGAAAGGTTGGTGTAGTAGGGCAGTTCGTAGAATTTTACGGTGAAGGGCTTAAGCATCTGACCCTTTCTGACCGGGCGACCGTCGCCAATATGGCCCCGGAATATGGAGCTACCTGCGGTTATTTTCCTTTTGATGAAGAAACCTGCCGCTATCTTTTATTGACCGGAAGATCAAAGGAAGAAGCTGACAGGATAAAGGCTTATCTAAGTCAGAACGGATTAATAAGGGAAGACGGCCAGAAAATAGAATATACAAAGAACATAGAGCTTGACTTAAGTTCGATAACAGCCTCTGTAGCAGGGCCGAAGCGTCCCCAGGATATTGTCCCGTTACAGAAGGTAAAGAATTATTTTAAGGAATGTGTAACGAATGATACGGGAAATAACGGGTACGGCCTTACGGAAAAGGAATTTGAGAAGAAAGCGAAGGTCTCTGTAAAAGGTGAACAAGATACAATTGGCACCGGTGATATCGTGCTGGCCGCCATTACTTCCTGTACCAATACCTCCAATCCCTATGTAATGCTTGGAGCCGGACTGATGGCAAAAAAAGCAGCTGAGCTGGGGCTTCATGTACCGTCATATGTTAAGACTTCTCTTGCGCCGGGGTCACAGGTTGTCAGTGATTATCTATTGAGGGCAGGGCTTACACCTTATCTGGAGGAACTGGGATTTCACACAGTAGGCTATGGCTGTACTACTTGCATTGGAAACTCGGGCAAGTTACTGCCTGAGATAGAAGAAGCAATTATAAAAGAGAACCTGCTTACCGTATCGGTACTCTCCGGTAACAGGAATTTTGAAGGCAGAATTCACCCTTTGATTAAGGCAAACTTCTTGGCATCGCCTATGCTGGTCATCGCCTATGCCCTTGCAGGAACTATTTTGATTGATTTTTCAGAGGACCCCATAGGGGAAAATGCAGAGGGGCGTAAGATATATCTGGCAGACATTTGGCCCGCCTCAGAGGAGATTGAGGCGCTGAAAGTCAGTGTAATAAAAGAGGAAATGTTTCAGGAAAGGTATGAAAAGGTATGGCAGGGAGACAAAAACTGGCAGGCCCTAAAAGGTGAAAGGGCAGACACCTTTTCCTTTGCAGAGGAGTCTACCTATATCCGGAATCCGCCTTATTTTGATTCACTGTTTCAAAAGACGAATACGGAGAATGAGCTGAAGGACATGAAGGTCCTAAAGGACCTTCGTGTACTGGCAAAATTTAAAGATTCCGTTACCACAGACCATATCTCTCCGGCGGGCAACATTGGAAAAGATACGCCGGCAGGCAGATATCTGCGGGAAAAAGGGATAGCGGTAAAGGATTTTAATACCTATGGTTCCAGAAGAGGGAACCATGAGGTCATGATGCGGGGAACCTTTGCCAATATCCGTATAAAAAATCAACTGGCAGAGGGCAGAGAGGGCGGTTTTACGAAATATTTTAAAACAGGAGAAATTCTGTCTATTTATGAAGCCTCACTGTTGTACCGGCAGGAGGAAAGAGGACTGTTGGTGATAGCCGGAAAGGATTACGGAATGGGCTCCTCCAGGGACTGGGCAGCCAAAGGAACCGCTCTTTTGGGAGTAAAAGCGGTTCTTGCCGAGAGTTTTGAGAGGATACACCGCTCCAACCTGGTTATGATGGGAGTACTTCCTTTTGAATTCATGGAGGGAGAGTCGGCAGACAGTCTTGGACTTACCGGAGAGGAAATTTATACCTTCCAGGCAGAGGAAGATAAGAATATCCCGCTCTTTGCCACTGCACATAAGGAGGATGGCAATAACATTACCTTTCAGGTGAAGCTTCGCATAGATTCCCCGGCAGAGTGGGAATATTACCGGAATGGCGGCATATTGCCAATGATTGCAAGGCAAAGACTGGGCGGCAATAAATCACTGAATTAACAGAATATTATTTGATACTGTACTGGGAATATTTCTTCGGAGATATTCCCACTGCTTTTGTAAAGGATTTTAGAAAATTGCTGTAATCATGAAAACCGCTTTCTTCACAGACCTCATTTACTGTTTTTCCTTCGGATAAAAGCACCTTTGCAATAGTAATTCTTCTGGCAGTTATGTATTTATTAATGGTAGTGCCGGTTGCTGCCTTAAAGATACGGCAAATATAGGACTCGCTTAAAAAGAATTGCCGGGATAAATGTTCGATGGTGATAAGTTCGCTGATATTCTGATTAATATATTCCAGAATCTGGTCCACCTGTACGCTGTATTTATAGTCCTCTTCTCCGAGTGTCTGGCTGCAATGGGCATAGAAAGTCTTATTCAAAAATAAAAGCAGCTCCATAAAAGCACTTCTTTCCAAGACATCCATACCAAAGCCGGAAGGACTTGTAATCTTATGAATGAAGTAGAGAAAGCGCTGCTGCTGTTCCTTATCAAGAGAGATACGATGGGAAAACCCCGTTTCTCTGTGGGAAAAGCAAAAGTTAAGATTGGTTGATGGGGTGGACAATGCTTTAACATATTCGGGATGGATGGACAGAACAATCCTTTCGTGAATCATACTGTCAATCTGTGAGAGGTAATGGCTTTCATAATTATTGATAAGAAAGAGATCTCCCGGCTGTATTTGATAGAAGCGGTCATTAATCAGGAACTGCCTTCCGCCGGAGATGGAGTAATACACTTCATAGCAGTCATGAATATGCATATTCATGGGCTTTTCTTCCTGGTAAAGGTGCGCCACGGCAAAATATTTTTGGTTAATGCAGGATTCTACTGCTTCTTTGCAGGAGGTGAATTCCTTCATGAATGAATCTTCCTTTCTGTTTAGATAATAAAGCACATATAAGAAAAACAGGTACAGTTCAATTATAACAAGCCAGTTCAATATATGCAAGTTTTGAAGTGGAAAATGACAGGAATTCGCATAAATAGTATGATATACTTTTACTAGAAAGATAAGTGAATTATTGAAAGAGATAATTCACATAAATATCTGCGAGGTCAATTTTCACTTTCTATTAGGCAGTTTCAAAGGTAAACTTAATTTTTTGTTGTTATAAAAGACAATTTTTTTAAAAAGAAAGCGAGGATAAATGGATGGAAATTAGAACAGCGTCATCACCAAAGGATGTGAAGTACTACACAACTGAAAAGTTAAGAGAAGAGTTTCTGGTAGAAAATCTGTTTAAAGCAGGAGAGATAACAAGCGTATACAGCCATATTGACAGAATCATATTAGGTGCTGCCATGCCGATTACACCTCTGATGCTTACTCCGGGAGAAGAAATCAGGGCAGAATATTTTTTGCAGCGCAGGGAGATGGGAGTAATCAATGTAGGCGGAGAGGGCACTATCAGGGTTGATGGTACGGAATATACTTTAAAGAGCAGAGATGGGATGTACATCGGAATGGGTGCCAGAGAGGTTATCTTTAGCAGCAAAGAGAAGGAGGAGCCCGCTAAGTTCTACTATAACAGTGCTCCCGCGCATAAAGCATATCCTACAGTTCATATCAAACCTGAAAATTGCGTACGTGTTGAACTTGGTTCTCTGGAACAGTCAAACCACAGAACCATAACGAAGTACATTCTTCCGGGACAAATTGAAAGCTGTCAGTTAGTTATGGGATTAACCAGCTTAAAACCCGGCAGCGTATGGAATACCATGCCCTGTCATACCCATGACAGAAGAATGGAAGCCTATCTGTATCTGGACCTTTCAGAGGATTCCCTTGTATTTCATTACATGGGAGAACCGGTAGAAACAAGACATATTGTTGTACGCAATGAACAGGCGGTTATTTCCCCCAGCTGGTCTATTCATTCAGGCTGCGGCACCAAAGCTTATTCTTTTATCTGGGGAATGCTTGGAGAGAATCAGGATTTCGATGATATGGACGGCGTGAGCATTGATACATTAAGATAACACCCGTTACAATTAAGGTACTGTAAGAGTGAAAGAATATAGAAGGAGGTTTTAGGATGAATATTTTAGATACTTTTTCATTGAAAGGAAAGATTGCACTAATTACAGGAGCTTCCTACGGTATTGGCTTTGCTATTGCGAAAAGCTATGCTGATGCAGGAGCAACTATCTGTTTTAATGATATCAAACAGGAATTTGTGGATAAAGGCCTTGCGGCTTATGAAGCAGAGGGTATTAAAGCCTACGGCTATGTTTGCGATGTCACCAAAGAAGATGAAGTAAAAGAGATGGTAGCACAGATAGAAGCTAATGTGGGAGTGGTCGATATTTTAGTTAATAATGCCGGAATTATTAAGCGGGTACCTATGGTAGAGATGTCAGCGGAAGATTTCCGTGCGGTAATAGACGTAGATTTAAATGCCCCCTTTATCGTTTCAAAAGCTGTAATACCGTCCATGATAAAGAAAGGGCATGGTAAGATTATCAATATCTGCTCTATGATGAGTGAGCTGGGAAGAGAAACTGTTTCTGCCTATGCGGCAGCTAAGGGCGGACTTAAGATGTTAACAAAGAACATTGCTTCCGAATACGGTGAATTCAATATCCAGTGTAACGGTATCGGGCCTGGTTATATAGAGACTCCCCAGACAGCTCCTTTAAGAGTAAAGGGTAATCCCTTTAATGATTTCATTATTTCCAAAACTCCTGCTGCCAGATGGGGAAAGACAGAGGATTTAATGGGGCCTGCAGTGTTCCTTGCCTCCGATGCCTCCGACTTTGTAAATGGACATATATTATATGTGGACGGCGGTATTTTGGCGTACATTGGCAAGCAGCCCGGCTGAGATGAACGGTTGAAATGAAACTATTTCATTGCAAAACCAAGACATTAATGGAAAAATACTAGCAGTGTATACTGAAAATTCGAAGGAAATGGTAGGAAACGAATATGCAGCTGGAGCTTAAAGTAATAGATAAGGACGGAAGTTTACTTGCCTGCAGCAGAGGAGAAAGAGAAGCCAATCTTGTATATAAGGAAGAGTATAAAGAGGGAGATAAGATAGTAATTACCTCAGATATAAAAAATTGTCATCTTCATATCAGTATTGATGATGCTATCGGGGCTTCGCTGGTATTTATTACAAGAAATGAAGTTATTTATCAGATACCTTTTGGAGATGCAAGGCTTTCAATCTCTCCCAAAGCTTTTACAGGGAATATTCATCTTATTTCTGCCAGGGAAGCCCTGGAGGAAGAGAAGAGGAACTACCGTAACCTTGCGGTAAATAAGTTGGACCAGCATGGAGATACCGGCTGTTATCCCCATGGGACAGCCAATGTGGAGACAAGAGGAGAAGCTGTATTTGCTGCAAAAAATGCTATAGACGGTATTACGGAAAACCGCTCCCACGGAGAATGGCCTTATTCCTCCTGGGGTATTAACAGAAGAGATGATGCGGAGTACAGACTGGAGTTTGGAAGAAGCATTATAGCAGACAGGATATATCTTTACACAAGAGCGGACTTTCCTCATGATAACTGGTGGCAAAGGGTCACATTAACTTTTTCCGACGGAAGTTCTCAGGACTGGGAATTAGAGAAGAGTGAGAAACCCCATGTGCTTGAGTTGAAGGAAAAGAAAATTGAGTGGCTGGTTCTGCATCATCTTATAAAGGCAGATGACCCCTCTCCTTTTCCGGCGCTGACACAGATTGAAGTGTACGGAAGAGAAGCATAATTTTATAAACGAGAGGCTGCTGTAAACTGAAGCTCTGCGGAGTGTGACTTGTCTCACATACCGCAGAGCTTCAGTTTGCAACAGCCACTTTTTCTGTTGAAATGCCGCTTTTATTGGATAACTGTAGCATTTTGCTGAAATATGTGATGCAAATCCCGCCTTTTCCGTAAAAAAAGGGTACAAAATTAGGCCAAAGTATATTATAATACAATAGAGGTTGGTTTATGGGAAATTATTACAAATTTGAAAACTAGATAACCGGTTCGGTAAAAAATTAAAATATATTGAGTGTAAGCTGGAGGAAAGAAAGGAAAGCAGAGGATGAAAGGAATAATTTTGGCTGGGGGATCCGGAACCAGATTGTATCCGGTAACAAAGGCAGTATCAAAGCAGATACTACCTATCTATGATAAACCGATGATTTATTATCCGTTATCTGTGTTAATGTTAGCAGGGATCAGAGAGGTTCTCATTATATCAACTCCAAGAGACCTTCCGGTATTTGAAGAATTATTGGGTGATGGAGCAGAGCTTGGAATGTCTTTTTCCTATGCTGTACAGGAGGAGCCGAGAGGATTAGCCGAAGCTTTTATAATTGGGGAAGAGTTTATCGGTGAGGATAATGTGGCCCTTGTGTTAGGGGATAATGTTTTCTATGGAAGAAGCTTTACCAGTACCTTGCGTAAAGCAGCCTCAAGGAAAGAAGGGGCGACGATTTTCGGATATTATGTAAGAGACCCCAAGGCATATGGCGTTGTGGAATTCGATGAGAAAGGACAGGCTATATCTATTGAAGAGAAGCCGGAGAATCCTAAGTCAAATTATGCTGTTCCGGGATTATATTTTTATGATAATGAGGTTATTCAGATAGCAAAGTCCATTAAGCCTTCTGCCAGAGGAGAGCTTGAAATAACTGCCGTAAATAATGCATACCTTGAAAAGGGTAAGTTAAACGTGGAAACCATGGGCAGAGGAATGGCATGGCTTGATACCGGCGGACATGATTCTCTGCTGGAGGCTTCTAATTTCGTAGGCTCTATTCAGAAAAGGCAGGGCCTTTACATATCCTGTATTGAAGAGATTGCTTATAAACAAGGATTTATTGACAAGGAACAACTGATTAAGTTGGCACAGCCTCTGCTGAAGACAGATTACGGAAAGTACATGTTAGATGTGGCAGACGGATTGTAGTAAGAAAGGCAGACGGCATTTTTCTTACGCGAGTTGGAAAGGGGATAGAATGGGACAGTTTCAATTTACACCATTAAGTATAGAAGGTTTGTTTTTAATTGAGCCGAAAGTCTTTGGGGATAGCAGGGGATATTTTATGGAGACCTACAATCATGAAGACTTTAAGAATGCGGGAATTACAGATGACTTTGTACAGGATAATCAATCTGCTTCCCAAAGAGGTGTGTTAAGAGGATTGCATTATCAGATAAATTACCCCCAGGCGAAACTTGTGAGAGTGACAAAAGGGGAAGTATTTGATGTTGCCGTGGATATCAGAGAAGGCTCGCCTACCTTTGGCAAATGGCATGGTGAAATCTTAAGTGCTGAGAATAAAAAGCAGCTCTATGTTCCAAAGGGATTTGCCCACGGCTTTTTAGTACTGTCAGAGAAAGCGGAATTTGTTTATAAATGTTCAGATTTTTACCATCCGGAAGATCAGGACGGAATTTATTACAAGGATCCTTCTATTGGAATTGATTGGCCCATAGAAGAAGGCATGGAGATAATCCTGTCAGAAAAAGACAAGGTTGCAGGTGGGTTAGACAGCATTAAAAAACAATAAAGAAAGGTTAAACATATGGAACGCAGAATACTGATAACTGGTGCTAACGGACAGCTGGGAATTGCAATCAATGAATTATTAGAGAGTAGAGAAGATATCACACTGATTAATACCTGTGTTCTGGAATCTTCTGCTTATTGCCCGATAAAGTTAGATATCACCAATCCCATGGGTGTAATGAATCTGATTCAGGAACTGAATCCGCAGATAATAATAAACTGTGCGGCGCATACCCAGGTAGATTTGTGTGAGAGTGACCAGGAAAGAGCTTATGCCATTAATGCCCTTGGGCCGAAGCACTTAGCAGAGGCAGCGCAGGCAGTAGAGGCCAGGCTTATACATATCTCTACGGACTATGTATTTAACGGAGAGAAAACAGAAGCCTATACGGAAGAGGACGAAACAGACCCTAAGAGTGTATATGGAAGTACGAAACTTGCAGGAGAAGAATTCGTAAAGAATATCTGTGACAATTATCAGATAGTAAGAACTGCCTGGCTTTACGGTGAGGGAAAGAATTTTGTAAGAACCATGCTTCGAATGGCAGATGAAAATAAGGATATCAAAGTGGTAGCAGACCAGTATGGCTGCCCGACCAGTGCTTTGGAACTGGCAAAAGCCCTGGAATTTCTAATTGACAGAGAAGAATGCGGTATATTTAATGCAGTATGTGAGGGAGTAACTACCTGGTATGAATTTGCAGGTGAAATCTTTAAACTTGCAGGCAAGGAGGCTAATCTTTCCCCGGTTTCTACAGAGGAATACCGTGTTGCGGCAAAACGGCCTTCTTATTCTGTTCTTAGTACAAAGAAATTAAATGATATGGGCTATCATATGAAGAACTGGAAAGATGCCTTAAAAGTATACTTGGACAGTCAGGCTCAGGAAAGCTAATCACATACAGCTATAAAGCTATACACAAATGCAGTAAAACCATAGAAAGGATGCCGTCAATCTCTTAAGTGAAATTTACGGCAGGCGGGAACAAAACCATGAGAACATATCTGGTTACAGGAGGAGCAGGTTTTATCGGCTCCAATTATATACACTATATGTTTGAAAAGTACGGACAGGATATACATATTATCAATGTGGATGATTTGACTTATGCAGGTAATCTTGAGAACTTAAAAGCAATTGAAAATTACACGGGATATACCTTTATTAAGGCGGATATCAGAGATAAAGATGCCATACTGGATATATTTCAGAAATATGAAATCGACCGGGTAGTACATTTTGCAGCGGAAAGCCATGTGGATAGAAGTATTCGTAATCCGGAAGTTTTTGTAAGCACCAATGTCCTTGGGACCCTGAACCTGCTGACGGCAGCTAAGACGGCCTGGGAGACAGAAGACGGTTACAAGACAGATAAAAGATATCTTCAGGTCTCCACCGACGAGGTATACGGTTCCTTGGAAGAAGGAGATACTTACTTCTATGAAACTACCCCTCTGGACCCTCACAGCCCATATTCAGCCAGCAAAGCTTCGGCGGATATGCTGGTAAAGGCCTATATAGATACTTTTCAGTTCCCGGCAAACCTTACAAGATGCAGCAATAATTATGGACCCTATCAATTTCCTGAGAAGCTTATCCCTCTTATGATAAATAACTGCTTAAAGGGAGAGAAGCTGCCGGTATACGGTGACGGAAAGAATGTCAGGGACTGGCTCTATGTTGCGGATCATGCCAAGGCTATTGATATGGTAATGGAAAAGGGAAGACTTTTTGAGGTCTATAACGTAGGCGGACACAATGAGAAACAGAATCTGGAGATTATTTCATTAATCCTTGAAACCCTGCGGGAACTCTTGCCGGAGGAAGATGCCAGGAGAGCGGCTATAAACGAAGGACTGATTCACTATGTGGCTGATAGAAAAGGCCATGACAGGCGTTACGCCATAGCGCCGGACAAGATTAAAGCTGAAATCGGCTGGGAGCCGGAAACTTGTTTTAAAGACGGTATCCGCCTGACAATTAAGTGGTATTTAGAGAATTCCGAGTGGATGGAGAGAGTTACGAGCGGAGAATATCAAAGTTATTACAAAGAAATGTATCGTTAACTTTCATTTGTGTCAGAAACTTAAATGCAGAGAAATAGCGGCTTTAAGGGCTTTTTTCGATGAAATCTCTCCAGATAATGTCAAGTTTAAGTCAAAAAGATTACAGAATTATTACAAAATGTTAGATAAAGGCTTGCAATCCTAAAATTGGTATGCTATAATTGTTACATAATTATTAATTGATTATTACTGGTCATTAACACTTGTTCAAAACCCGTAATAATTTGCAAGAAAAAATTATGTGGCAGATGCCAACAACAAGGAGCCCTTTATGAAATTCAGAAAGTTACTATTGTGTATGTTAGCAGGAATATTTTTAGCTGGTTTTGCTAATGTATACACATATGCAGCAGAAGAAGATCAGATTACAACATCAAATACAGAGACTTCAGATAAAACAGCAGATACACAGACCACTCTGGCTGATACTAATATAACAACCGTTGCCGACAGTACAACCACTGATTCCACAGAGCAAAGCAATGTAACAGATGCAGATGCTGCAGCTACTGTAAAGGATGACAGTGCAACTGAAACAACAACAAAAGAGCAGGCTACAACAACAAAGAAAACAACCAAGACCGAAACAACCAAGAAAACTACTACTAAAAAGACCACCACCACCACTACTACTAAAAAAACCACAGTAAAAACTACCGCAAGCTACAGTAAAGCTGATTTAAGATTACTTTCCGCATTGATTTATTGTGAAGCCGGCGGAGAAGCTTATAATGGTAAACTGGCAGTTGGTATTGTAGTAATGAACCGTGTGAAATCCGCTGCTTTTCCTGATAGCGTGAAATCCGTTATATATCAGAAATATCAGTTCGGACCGGTAACAAACGGTGCTTTAAACAAAGCTCTTGCAGAATATGATTCCGGCAAATTTACATCCCAGAACGAAAAAGCCTGTGTAAAAGCAGCGAAAGAAGCTTTAAGCGGACAGAAGAACATCACTGTTGGCGGAAAGACTAAGAAGTTTGGAAGCTATTTATTTTTCAGTGGTAGATTACATGGCTATACCTACAAACTGGGACATCATCAATTTAAGTAATATTAAACCATGGATAAAGCTGTTATGATTGCCTTTTGCTGGCGGTTGTAGCAGTTTTTTAAATTCCAGTTTTTGTTGACTTGTGTTTGTGGGTGTGTTAAACTATGAAAAGTTCATAGGAACAATATTTTGGAAAGGATAAGAGAAATGATAAGAACATTCGTAAACGGCAAATTGAATAATGGCTTTTTATACGGAATGTTTGTACTTTCTTAAAATCCTTCGAATCTGAATTGCTGTAAAGCCAGACTTACAAGGCAAAGGAATTATATAGGGATTATTTTCATAGGCAGGTTTAACGTACAGGGACATTTTCCGTTTAGGAAGATGTTTTTTTATTGCCTCAAATTCGAAAGAAAATTATGGAAGTGCAAAGCAAAAGAAGCCAATACTATAGGGAGAGGAGTGCATGTGTATGTTGGATATTAGAAACGTGACAATTATAAATAGAGAAGATAACAGATGCCTGATAAAAGATTTTAATTTTACTCTGAATAAAGGAGATAAGGCTGTTATTATTGGAGAAGAGGGAAACGGAAAGAGTACTTTGCTTAAGTTTATCTATAATAGAAAATTAATAGAGGATTATTGTGATTTTTCTGGAACGGTAACAGGGAATGTAAAATGCGGATATTTAAAACAGGAGGCGGACCAGGAGTGGCTTCAGATGAGTCCTGCTGAATATTTGGGAGATTGTGATATCTATAGTATCAGGGATGAGAATATCTGGTCCTTGAATCCGGACCCTATGATTCTGAGTTCGGAAGCACCTATCAAAAACTTGTCGGGAGGAGAACGGGTGAAACTGCAGCTTCTAAAGCTGCTCTGTGAAGAACCGGAAGTACTGCTCTTGGATGAACCTACCAATGATTTGGACATTTCCTCCTTAACCTGGCTGGAAGACTTTATAAACCGGACCGATAAGCCGATTCTTTATGTATCCCATGATGAAACCTTGATAGAACATACCGCAAATGTTATAATTCATTTAGAGCAGCGAAAGAGAAAGACAGAATCCCATATTACGGTAAGCTATATGTCCTATGAGGAATACAAAGATAAAAGGACTGCTTCCCTTAACAAGCAGGAAATGACAGCCAGAAAACAAAGGGAGGAATATGATGATAAGCTGGAGCGCTTCCGCCAGATATATGATAAGGTGGAGCACCAGCAGAATACGATTTCCAGGCAGAATCCGGCAGGGGGCAGGTTGCTTAAGAAAAAGATGAAGAACCTGAAATCTCAGGAGAAAAGGCTTGATAAGGAACAACAGGAATTTCTTGAGATTCCTGATACGGAAGATGCTATTCTCTATGATTTCCCGGATACCATCCATATCCCGAATGGGAAAAGGATACTGGAGTTCTCCCTGGATAAATTAACTGTAGGAAAGGGAGAAGAGGAAAAGCTCCTTTCCGAAAATATCTTCCTTCGCATTATAGGCCCGGAGCATATTGCTATTATCGGTGATAACGGCACGGGAAAGACCACTCTGCTTCGTAAGATTGCAAAGGAATTGTTAGCCAGAAATGATATTAAGGCAGCCTATATGCCCCAGAACTATGAGGAGCTATTGGATTATAATCAAAGACCTATTGACTTTTTAAACACCAGCGGCAGAAAAGAGGATATTACCAAAGCTTATACCTATATGGGAGGTATGAAATTTACACGGGATGAGATGGAGCACGCTATCGGGAGTTTAAGCGGTGGTCAAAAGGCGAAATTAATCCTTCTCAAGATGATTCTGGATGGCACAGAGATATTAATACTGGATGAGCCTACAAGAAATTTAAGTCCCCTCTCCAATCCTGTAATAAGAGGAGTACTGTCGGCTTTTAAGGGTGTCATTATAAGCGTTACCCATGACAGAAAATACATGGATGAGGTGGCGGATAAGCTTTACCGGCTTACCGAGACCGGACTTACGGAAATATCAAAGAGTTAAAAAACAGACCACGAGAGGAGAACAGAATGATTACAACCGTTGTATTGGATATTGGGCAGGTATTGGCAGCATTCCGGTGGGAAGATTATTTAAAAGAATGCGGCTATGATACAGAAATAAGAGAGAAGGTGGCGAAAGCCACCGTCCTCTCAAAATATTGGGGAGAGCAGGACAGAGGGGCTATGCCGGAAGAGGAAATTATAGAGCTTTGCTGTAAATCAGACCCGTCCGTAGAAAAAGAAATCAGACAGCTTTTCCAGGACATCACAAAGACCGTAATAGAATATCCCTATGCCAGGAACTTTATCAGAACTCTGAAGGAAAATGGCTATAAGGTCTATCTTTTATCCAATTATGGGGAGAGAAACTTTGCCTATGCAAGAGAGAATTTTACATTTATTCCGGAGGCAGATGGGCAGGTAATATCTTATGAAATTAAGCATATAAAACCGGAGAAGGAAATTTATGAAGCCCTGACTTTAAAGTATGGATTTTCTGCCGGGGAAGCAGTATTCCTGGATGATTCCGCAGCTAATCTTGCAGGAGCCAAAGAATTCGGATTTCATACCATCTTGTTTACCGAATATGAGAAAGCCCTTGGGGAATTGAGAACGCTGGGAGTGAGGATATAAGTATGGAACGGGATGATATTATTGTAAGATGTGCCATAGTACATATTCTGGATTCTGCAATAGGAATGCCGGTGTTTTCAGACCAGCTGCTGGAACTTGGGCCGGACCTGAATGACTTTCTGAGAGGGCACATTTATAAGATTGCTGTCAGTGACGACAAGAAGGAATGCCGTTTTAACGAGGAAGAGAGTTCTTTATATCAGTGTATCAAAAACTTTACAGAGGACAATATGATTGCTGCCAGTCAGGAAATGGCAGGTATGCTCTATACCATTATGAACCAAAACATTGCCATACCTTCCGGTGATTTCTTTGTGGTAACTTATCAGACCGGCAGCACCCCTTACCTGGCACTTTTAAAGATGAATTATAAAGAAACCTATATTCATTATGCCTATTCACAGGAAGGAATGAATTATAACGATATTATCAAGCAGAAGGTCACTCTGCCTTCAGAAGGAGCAAGGCTGTCGGAGGCGGTATTAATAAATCTGAAAGATTATACTTTGCAGCTGGTAGAACGAAAAGCGGATGTAAACGGAGTAAAGACCAACTATCTCTCCACAATATATTTGCAGTGTGCCACAGAGCTGTCTCAAAAGAGCAAGCTGGGCATCATTACCAAAGCAGTGGAACAGGTACAGGAAAAATATTTCGGAAATGATTTTGATAAAGCCATGGAGGTAAAAGCTGTCATTCATGAGGAGTATACCAATCAGGGAGCAATTAGCGTTGAAACGGTAAGTGAAAAGTTATTTGGAGAGCAGGCAGAAATTAAAGAAGAGTTATGCGAAAAGCTTAAAAAATACAATCTGGAAACAGAAGAGGTAAGGCCTGTCAATAAGCAGACTGTAAAGAAATTTGAAAAACAGTATCTGACTACGGATACCGGCATTGAGATCAACATTCCTATGGAGCAGTATAATGACAAAAACAACGTAGAGTTTATTAATAATCCGGATGGTTCCATATCTGTGTTAATTAAGAATATAAATTCTATTACCAGTAAATAAACGGAACAACTGCTTATTTGTGGGTTTAAGCACATACATGTTTATACCCGTGCATATCGCAGGCTTGCCTGCGGTACTGCTTTAATAAGTAGTTTGAAAGTGGTTTTCTTTCAAACTTGTGCCTGTGAAATCCTCGGTCCAAACATGAGGCGTGTTGGAAAGAGCATGATTGTTAGGTTGAAAAAATAAAAGACAGTTTTTTCAACTAGGGATTCAGGAATATCCAATCAAGGATTGGATATTCACGAAAGGAGTTAAAATGAGATTCAAAAAAATTACTTTATTACTTGGAATTGTAATGACAATCGCTGTTTTATCGGCCTGCCATAAGAAAGAAAAAGATGAACCCGTAGATATAGAGGTAACACCAAGTCCTACCATTACCGTAACCCCGGAAGCAACAGCTGCGGTAACACCTACGCTGACGCCTTCCCCTTCTGCGGCAGAAGAAGACGGTAAAGAGCCGGAATCAGAGGTGAAGGACGAAGAGGATATTGAAAATGAGGAAGCCGATGATGTTGAATTAACGGAAGAAGAGGCTGCTGACAGTATCAGAAAGGCTCTGGAAGATGAAAGCTATACTTATGAACTGCTGGACGATCATCTGAATGTCAGTGACAGGCTGTATTACATATACCAGGTCAGCGATGAAGGTAAGGTTGCATTGCCAAATATTATTGTAGATAAGGTGTCAGGTAAGGTTATGTGTTATGGCAGTGATGGTAAGACTTCTTCCATAACGGAACATCCCCTCTATCATAAATCAGAATCGTCACAGCCCGGTAAAAAAGAAGTAAAGAATGAGATTACAAAGGAAGAAGCTTTGAAATTACTGGAGAAGATTCCGAACAAGACCTTGGGATTGGCAAAAGCTCTGTCAGAATACACGGTAATTTATGACGACTGGATTACCAATGTAAAAGGTGTGGACTGCTATGGAATTAATGTCTATGAAAAAGGAGATTTAAAAAATACCTTTGCAGGAGCGTATTATGTAGCCACAGACGGAAGCAGGATATATCTGTACGATGTTGTAAAAGATAAGACGATTGACATTACAAAATAATAAAAATAGAAACAGCGAACGCCAAAAGCTATTCCTATTCCGGAATAATACATAAGCGTTCGCTGTTATATAAGGATTAAATAATTATCATTATTCGCCGAGTGCCTGGTTAAGGTCATAAATTAAGTCATCTACATGCTCCGTACCAACGGAAAGACGAATTGTATTGGGTTTAATGCCGGAAGCCAGAAGCTCTTCTTCATTCATCTGGGAATGAGTAGTGCTTGCCGGATGGATAACCAGAGACTTTACATCTGCCACATTGGCAAGCAGTGAGAATAATTCCAGCTTATCAATAAATTCCATAGCTTCTGTTGCTCCGCCTTTGATTTCAAAGGTAAAGATGGAACTGCCGCCGTTAGGAAAATATTTTTTATAAAGCTCATGGTATGGATTATCTGGAAGAGAAGGATGGTTTACACTTTCTACCTTTGGATGCTTTGCTAAAAACTCTACGATTTTTAAGGCATTTTCCACATGGCGCTCCACACGAAGGGAAAGCGTCTCCAGGCCCTGCAGAAAGAGGAAGGAATGGAACGGGCTTAAGCAGGCACCGGTATCTCTCATAAGAGTTACACGGATTTTGGTAACATAAGCGGCAGCTCCTAAGGCTTTTGAGAAAGTTACGCCGTGATAGCTCGGATTGGGCTCTGTAAGACCGGGGAATTTACCGGAAGCCTCCCAGTCGAATTTACCGGAATCTATAATGACACCACCGATAGAGGTTCCGTGTCCGCCGATGAATTTCGTAGCGGAATGTACAACAACATCTGCGCCGTATTCAATAGGACGAAGGAGATACGGGGTAGCAAAGGTATTGTCAACAATAAGCGGAATCTTATGTTTATGTGCAACTTCAGCGATAGCGGCAATATCGATAATGTTTGAATTGGGATTTCCAAGGCTTTCAATAAAGATAGCTTTGGTATTGGGCTTAATAGCTTTCTCAAAGCCGTCTTCCTCGTCCGGGTCCACAAAAGTTGTGGTAATGCCGGATTCCACTAAAGTATGTGCGAATAGATTGTAGGTACCGCCATAAATAGTTACGGCAGATACAATATGGTCACCTGCATGAGCGATATTGGTGACAGCGTAATGAGTGGCAGCAGAACCGGAGGCAGTGGCAAGGGCAGCAACTCCGCCTTCCAATGCGGCAATTCTCTGCTCGAAAACATCAGAGGTAGGGTTTCCGAGTCTGGAATAGATATTACCGGCTTCTGTCAGGCCAAATCTGCCGGCAGCCTGCTTGGCATTTGGGAATACATAAGAAGATGTCTGATAAATCGGAACGCAGCGGGCATCCGTTGCAGAATCCGGCTGCTCCTGACCCACATGCAGCTGCAGAGTTTCAAAACGATATTTGCGTTTCTCTGACATAGTAACTCCTTTCTTTCATACAGAATATTAATTTTGAAGAATAAAGTCCTTCTATTTTAGGCAATTTATCCTTAGATAACATAGTCATTCCCGGTAAGACTGTTCTGTTTATCCACCAGGTCTGCCAAGGTTATATTATCTACAACATTATTAATAGCTTCATACATCTGTTTCCAGACGTCGAGAGTTGCACACTGGCCGCTCCTCAAACAGGGATCAGCACCTTCCTCCAGACAGCTGACCGGTGCCAGACTGCCTTCGATCAGTCTTAGAATCGCTCCTACGGTATATTCTTCGGGAGCTTTGGCAAGACGGTAACCACCTTGTGCTCCACGGATACTTTTTACAAAACCGGCACGGCTAAGTTGAGTTATAATTTGCTCCAAATATTTATCGGATATTTCCTGCCTGGCAGAAATACTTTTGATTGTCACATATTCACCTGTGTTGTGAAGAGCCAGATCTAGCATAAGACGTAATGCATAACGGCCTTTCGTTGATATTTTCATTGGTTCCTCCTTATAAAAATGCTTATTACCTTATAATAACATTGGAATAGTAGGATTTCAAGGGGGAAAAAGGTGTTGCAGGGCTAATATACATATAATAATTGAAATTTATTTTTGATTTATATAAATTATGTTATGAAATAATAGAAATCCATAAGTTATTTCCTGTGTTTAACCTGCGGAATCTGCCACAGCGAACATATGGAGTCTGCCACGGCAAACCCATGAAGGAGGATTTTGGAAGCCAAACTTAGCTGATTATTTTCAATTAGTTCCTTCATGCATTTACTGTGTGGAGTCTGCCCGCAGGGATTGTAAGATTGACAGAAATGTGGTACAATATAAGATACACTATAAAAATATGTACTGGGAGATGATTTCATGGATGAGCATAACGATGGAAAAGAAATGAATGAACTTGCTTGCAGGCATGAAGGAGCACTAATCCCATCCGGCAAAAGGGAAATCACAGGAACTATTAATCCGGATACCTGCAGAGAGCTGATAAGAGAGGCAATTGACAGCCTGAATTATTCGTATACTCCTTATTCCGGGTTTAAGGTAGGAGCTGCCTTATTAAGCAAAAGCCATAAGATATATAAAGGCTGTAATATTGAAAATGCTTCTTTTACACCAACTAACTGTGCGGAGAGAACAGCCTTCTTTAAGGCAGTCAGTGAGGGTGAGAAAGAATTTCTTGCGATAGCAATTGTCGGTGGCAAGGACGGTATCATAACAGACTATTGTTCGCCCTGCGGAGTATGCAGACAGGTTATGATGGAATTTTGCAATCCGAAAAATTTCCTTGTAATCCTTGCTAAATCGGAATTTGATTATTGGATATACACCCTGGAGGAACTTCTGCCTTTGGGATTTGGTCCCTCTAATTTAAACGCATAATACAAAGATTATAAAGTGTCCTGGCAGTGGATGAAATTGCCAGGGCACTTTTTTAATGTATTGTAAAAAATATGTCGATAAATGATGAAAATGAACTTGACTATTTTTTTTCATATAACTAAAATGATAAAAAAGCGTATAGCGGAGGTGGCAGGAATTATGAAAGGTAAGAGTAAGAAAAAGAGTTTAGGTACAAAAGGCAGAATGATATTTATACTCATTCCGGTAGTGGCATTTGCGATAGCAGGCCTGTTAACAATTACGTTTATGACAGCCAGGAACATTATCCTGGACTATGGGAGCAATATTGTAAAATATCAGGCGGATGCCAATGTAAAAGAGGTTGAACTCTGGTCCGGACAGATTGTCAGCGGCTTAACAGAAATAAAGAATACACTGGATTTTAAGCAAATGGATGATACGGAGACCATAAGCTATCTGGCTACAACAAAGGACAGGAACCCTAACGTGCCATTAGGTGTTTACATAGGATCAAGTGATAATAAATTGCTGAACTCTTTTGATTTTATCCCTGGTGCTGATTATGTAGTGACAGACAGGGATTGGTATAAGGAAGGGGAATCAAGAGATAATTTTGCTTTTGGTGCACCTTATACCGATGCCAATACCGGAGAGTACTGTATTACGGCTTCGGCAAAATTAGCCGCCAAGGACGGGATTACAAGGGTAGCGGCTGCAGACGTATACTTAAGCGAGATTACGAAGGAAGTAGCCGGGATGAAGGTACTTAATACCGGGGCTTCCATGCTGATCGATAAGACCGAAGGTGTGATACTGGGTTACAAGGACAAGGATTTTATATCAAAGAAACTGGATACCGGTTCCGATAACGCTCTGGTGGCCGGAATAGCCAAGGAACTTGCTAAAGGCAGCAAGGATGTGTTTACCCTGAAGGATAAGAAGGATTCATATCTTGGAAATATCACAGAGATAGAGGGAACCAATTGGGTGCTCGCCTCTTATGTACCGAGGAGTGAGGTACTCTTTGCCATTAATAAACTTATAACAATTGTAGTAATCGGATCTGTTTTGGCAATTTTACTGATAGCGTTTATTATAGAAAGAGTACTGCATTTTGTTATTGTGCCCATTAAAAAGGTCACCGGCACAATTGAAGAGATTACCAAAGGTAATTTTGGTATTCAGGTGGAAGTAAAAGGCACGAATGAGGTTGCGGTTATGACAGAAGGGCTGCAGAAATTTATCGGTACAATGGTTCTTATCATACAGCAGTTCTATGACCTGGTAAACAAGCTGAATGACCAGGCAGAGAGCAGCAGTGAGGTGGCCGAGAATCTGACAAACACGGCAAAGATTCAATCCAGCTCCATGAAAGAGTTGAATCTGACCGTAGATGAACTGGCAAAGTCCATTGGGGAAGTGGCAGAAAGTGCGTCCTCTCTGGCACTGGTGGTATCAAAGGCAGATTCCATCAGCAGTGACGCCGGTATAAAGATGAAGCGGACGGTAACGCTGTCGGAAGAGGGAAAGCAGAAGATTGATAAAGTCAATCTGTATGTACAGGATGTGGAAAGAGATATTTATAACCTGGAAGAAGCGGTAGGCGACGTTGGGAAATCAACAAAAGAAATTAACCAAATTGTTCATCTGATTGGTGAAATTGCAACCCAGACCAATCTTCTATCCTTAAATGCCGCCATTGAAGCGGCAAGAGCCGGCGAAGCAGGAAGGGGCTTTGCGGTAGTAGCCGAAGAAATCAGAAAATTAGCAGAGACAAGCTCAGAAGCAGTAAACAGGATATCCGGTAATATCGGAACGATTAATGTACTTGTAGATGGCACCATACAAAAAACCCAGGAAAGTGTAGTAAGTATTAAAAACAGTTCTGCTTTGATAAAAGAGACCAGTTCTGCCTTTGAAGATATCTATAAAGCAGTCAGCGAAACAGATGCCCTTGTAATGGAGTTAGGGGAAAGAGTAAAGGAAGTGGATCAGGTGGCGGTATCCGTTGCAGCTATTACCCAGGAACAATCCGCCGGCGCAGAAGAGATACTGGCTACTTCTGCAGAACTCTTATCCGCGGCCAATGAAGTGGCAACTGTCAGCGAAACGGTGGGAGAAGATGCTTCTAATCTTGCCCTTACTGCTGCTGATTTGGAGAATAAGCTGCAATTTTTCAAACTTTCGGAACAAAACCAATAAAAAACACTTGACAAAAGAGTATTTCATAAATATAATATAAAAGTACCTGTTGAGAGACAAGTACTTAATGGGATCTTAGCTCAGCTGGGAGAGCATCTGCCTTACAAGCAGAGGGTCATAGGTTCGAGCCCTATAGGTCCCATTTTTATGAAATAGCAGAGAGAACAGGTTTAACAAATTTTTTAAGCCCTACGATATTTGCTTATATATGGCGAAGTAGCTCAGTTGGCTAGAGCATGCGGTTCATACCCGCAGTGTCGGCGGTTCAAATCCGTCCTTCGCTATTAGAAAGATTGTCTTACCGACAGTCTTTTTTTGTAATATAAATTTTTATAAAAGGAGTAGAGACGGTTCCGCTAATTGCGCAGCCGCCGGTGATATAGATGAGAATAGGTTCAGGATATGATGTACACAAACTGGTAGAAGGCCGGGAATTAATAATCGGGGGAGTTACAATCCCTTATGAAAAAGGATTGCTTGGGCATTCTGATGCGGATGTTTTGACCCATGCAATAATGGACAGTCTGCTTGGAGCGGCAGCACTTGGGGATATCGGGAAACATTTCCCCGATACCGATGAGAAATACAAGGGAGCTTCCAGCCTGGTACTGCTGGAAAGAGTAAGGGAACTTTTAGAAGAGAATTTCTATCTGGTTGAGAACATAGATGCAACTATCATTGCCCAGAAGCCAAAGATGGCACCTTTCATACCGGCCATGAGAGAGAATATCTCGCGTGTTCTTGGCATAGAATTAGATCAGATTAATATCAAGGCAACTACGGAAGAAGGCCTTGGATTTACCGGAGAAGGCCTTGGAATATCTGCTAATTCAGTATGCCTTTTAACCAGCGCTGCCGATTACCGATATGATGACCGAAGTTATTCTTATCCGGAAAAAACCGGTGGTTGTTCCGGCTGCAGCGGCTGTTCAATGAGAAACAATGGATAAACCGGCAATCAACATACAATAGAAGAGGACGGTGAAAGATACAGTATGGAATATGTAATATATACTTCCCTGGAGGAAGCGAAGGAAAACGGAAAAGAGAATGTCAGAGAGGATGTATATCAGCTCTGGCAGGATTGTTTTGGAGATACGGATGCCTATACGGATTTTTATTTTCAATGGGTAGTTCCTTACAACCGTATATTTACTCTATACACAGAAGATAAGCTCTGCTCCATGCTGCATCTTAACCCCTATACCCTGGTATTGGAAGGAAGAGAAGTTAAGTCTGATTATATTGTAGGGGTCGCTACCAGACAGGACGAGAGAAAAAAAGGTTATATGGGGCTGTTGATAGCCAGGGCTTTTCAGTGTATGTATGAAGAAGAGAAGCCTCTTACGTATCTCATGCCGGCAGCAGATGCTATCTATTACCCTTATGATTTCCGGAAAGTCTATATTATCAGGAAATGGACTGCGGAAATGAAAGAGGCCGCCGCAGAAGATAAATTATGGGATACCGGCAGTAAAATTGTAGAGCTTACTGCCTCAGACGGTAATAACCGAAAGCTGCTGACGGAGTTTACGGAGCGGGTTCTAAAGGATAAGTATGATATCTATGCTATCAGAAGCCGCAAGTATTATGAGAAACTTCTGGAGGAAATGCATAGTACAGGCGGAGGAATCTCTTTGGTATTGAAAGAAGATAATGTAATCGGATATGCCGCTTATATGCTGGATGATGGTTTTGGAATGGCAGAATGTATCTATGAGCCTTCTTATAAAAAAGAAGTTCTCACGGAGCTGTACCGAAAGTTCTCACCTTTCCTGAAAGAAAAGAATAGCAGTTTTGAACCTTCTATTATGGTGAGGATTGTTAACCTGAAAGCTTTTTTGAATAGTCTCAGTGCCAAAAAGGATATTCATCTGCTGATAGAAGCGGTGGATGAGAGAATTGCAGCCAATAACGGTGTTTTCAGCATTGTGGCAGATAAAGATAAGACTGTTGTTGCTGAGGCAAATGAGGCCCCCATGCTAAAGGCAGACATTGCAAAGCTTTCTCAGCTGTTTTTCGGAAAGCTTGAAAGAGAAGAAATAATGGAATTGATTCTTTCGGAAGAGAAAGAAAATATATTGGAGGCATTGACAGAGCTGCAGTTCGGAAATCAGATATTTATCAATGAGATTGTATGATTGTAATTGACATTTTCCCTATCTTTGCATAGAATAAAGGAAAGAATAGATAAAAGCTATGAACAGAAAAGTAGTCCGTAAGAGGGCAGCAGAGAGAGGATGTCACCGGCTGAAAGCATCCTTTACCCAAATATTGATGAAGTGCATCTGGGAGCTGATTAAGTGAGACCAAGAGTTTAGCTTAATCCGGTCAGGGCCGTTAGCCTTTAAGTGTGCAGGAATTTGCTGCATAGTAGAGTGGAACCGCGGAGTAACTTCGTCTCTAAATTGAGACGGAGTTTTTTTATTGCTTTCAGGATGGATATTATTTTTATGAATGTTTATCATTTATAGGAGTGCTGATTTCTGGGAATGTTAATGGCTTTAAGATTGCTATGACTTTTATTAAGATGAAATAATCGTTGTGTACCTGCGGCTTTCAGAATTGCAGGTATCGGAAAGGGCTTAGGTTTATTATGGGAATCTTAAAATATATAAAAGGGGAAATTGAAATCATAAGAGAGCGGGACCCTGCTATCAAATCCGCCTGGGAAATCTTTTTGTACCCGAGTTTTAAGGCAATACTTAGATACCGGGTGGCACACAGACTTTATCTGAAGAAACATTATTTTCTTGCACGATGGCTCTCACAAAGGACAGTCAGAAAGACCGGAATTGAGATTCATCCGGGAGCAACCATCGGAAAAGGATTGTTTATTGACCATGGTCATGGAGTTGTAATCGGTGAAACGGCTATAGTAGGTGATAATGTAACACTGTATCAGGGTGTAACTTTGGGTGGAACCGGCAAGGAGAGCGGTAAAAGGCATCCGACAGTGGGCAATAATGTTATGATCAGTGCCGGTGCCAAGATACTTGGTTCCTTTACAGTAGGTGAAAACTCCAAGATCGGAGCAGGTTCGGTGGTTCTTTCCGAGGTTCCGCCAAATTCTACGGTAGTTGGAGTTCCGGGGCATGTTGTTAAGAGAGATAATATGAAAATACCCAGAGAGGATATGGATCAGGTGCATTTTCCTGACCCTGTATTTACGGAGCTTTTAAGTCTGAGAGCTGAAAATAACCGCTTGACGGAGGAAATCAAAAAGCTTCAATATGAGTTTAAGATGAAAGAAGCATTAAGTAACAGGCCGTCTGAAGAAATTTCTTTCGACAATAGCATGCTTTAATAGTAAAATAAGATCAGGTAATAACTATACAGTAAGGAATACCATCAGATAAGGTATTCGGGAAAGAGGTTACAATGAAGATTTATAATACCCTTACAAAGAAAAAAGAAGAATTCATTCCTTTGGAAGAGGGCAAGGTAAAGATGTATGTCTGCGGACCTACAGTGTATAACTACATCCACATTGGTAATGCAAGGCCAATCATTGTTTTTGACACCGTAAGGCGTTATTTGGAATATAAGGGCTACGACGTAAATTTTGTTTCCAACTTTACCGACGTAGATGATAAGATTATCAAAAAAGCTCTTGAAGAAGGTGTAAGCGCATCCGATATATCCGAGCGCTATATTGGTGAGTTCAAAAAAGATGTGGAAGGGTTAAATGTAGAACCTGCTACTTATAATCCGAAGGCTACGGAAGAAATAGACGGAATGATAGAGATGATTTCCACCCTGATTCAGAAAGGTCATGCCTATGAGAAGAATGGTACGGTATATTTCCGTACCAGAAGTTTTGCAGGGTATGGAAAGCTCTCCAAGAAAAATATTGATGACCTGGAAGCCGGAATTCGTATTGCCGTAAGTGAAGAAAAAGAAGACCCTATGGATTTCGTATTATGGAAACCGAAGAAAGAAGGGGAGCCTTACTGGAAATCTCCCTGGAGTGAAGGAAGACCCGGCTGGCATATTGAATGCTCTGTTATGAGCAAGAAATACTTAGGCGAAGCAATTGATATTCATGCCGGCGGAGAAGACCTGATTTTCCCTCATCACGAAAATGAAATTGCACAGAGCGAAGCCTGCAACGGAAAAGAATTCGCAAAGTATTGGATGCACAATGGCTTCTTAAATATTGACAATAAGAAGATGTCCAAATCTACCGGAAATTTCTTTACGGTAAGAGAAATCAGTGAAAGCTATGACCTTTCGGTATTGCGTTTCTTTATGCTGAGTGCCCATTACAGAAGTCCTATTAATTTCAGCAGAGATCTGATGGAAGCTTCTAAGAATGCCCTGGATAGAATTCAGACGGCAGCGGGTCATCTGACCAGTCTGTTAGAAGCGAACAGCCAGGCAAGCAGTCAGGCAATCCTGTCAGGAGAAACTGAGTGTGAGATGGTAAGCGGTCTTGAGGTGGATAATAAGCGCTCTATTTCCAAAGAAGAAGAGGAAATCTTAAAAGAGGCAGGTAAGTTCCAGGAGAAATTTGAAGCTGCCATGGATGATGATTTTAATACGGCAGATGCCATTTCCGCCATATTTGAACTGGTAAAGCTTTCAAATACCAATGGAACAGCAGAATCTTCTCCTGCTTTATTACAGGAATTATTAAAGCTTATGACATCTCTCTGTGACGTTCTTGGAATCAAGGCTATCAAGAAAGAAGAGCTTTTGGATGAGGAGATAGAACAGCTTATCAAAGAGCGCCAGGAAGCAAGAAAGCAGAAGGACTTTAAGAAATCCGATGAAATCAGGGATTTATTACTTGAGAAGGGAATTGTATTAGAGGATACAAGAGAAGGTGTTCGATGGAAAAGGGCTTAGAAGAAGGTTTAATCCGCTTATTAAAAGATGCATTTGCCCTGCCGGATACGGATTTAAAGACCTATTCCCCCCTGACCCTTGCTTATATCGGGGATGTAGTGTACGATTTGATTATTCGTACACTGGTGGTGGAGCAGGGAAATGCACCGGTTAATAAGCTTCATAAAAGGGTAAGCAGCATGGTAAAGGCATCTGCCCAGATGGAGCTTTACCATGGCATAGAGGACATGCTTACAGAGGAGGAGCTTTCTATTTATAAGAGAGGGCGTAATGCCAAGTCTTTTACCACAGCTAAGAATGCGACCATTACGGAATACCGTTCTGCAACCGGCTTAGAGGCATTAATGGGATATCTGTATCTGGACAATCGACTGGACAGAGTCCTTGAACTTATAAAGGCCGGCCTTGAAAGAAGAAGTGCAGCAGCAAGTGTTAAAGCGAAGGAAAATGAAATAAAGCCAAGTGAAATGAAAAAGGAACAGGAAGAGAAGAAGTGTGATTTATCTGAGAGGGTTCAGGAAGATTCTGAGACGGAAACAAGAACTGCATCAGAAACTTCTCAAAGCATAACGGAGTAAATCTGAAAAAAGAAATAGAGTACGCAGTGCGTCATATGGAGGATTAGATTGAAAAAACAAAAGACAGTTTTTTCAACTACTGATTAACGAATATCCAATCAAAGATTGGATATTCAGGAAAGAGGTTAGAATGAGATACGAGGAACTTACTATAGAGGGACGTAATGCGGTATTGGAAGCATTCCGTTCAGGAAAAACCATAGACAGGCTATTTGTTCTGGACGGCTGTCAGGATGGACCTGTAAAGTCAATCCTGAGAGAAGCAAAGAAGGGTGATACCATCATCAACTTTGTAAAGAAAGAACGGCTTGACCAGCTTTCAGAGACCGGAAAGCATCAGGGAGTCATGGCATATGCCGCAGCCTATGAATATGCAGAGGTAGAAGATATCCTAAAAGCGGCAGAAGAAAAAGGAGAGCCTCCTTTTATTATTTTACTGGATGGAATTGAAGACCCGCATAATCTGGGGGCTATCCTTCGTACCGCCAATCAGGCGGGAGCCCATGGAATTATTATCCCTAAGCGAAGGGCAGTAGGCCTTACCGCTACCGTGGCTAAAACCTCGGCCGGTGCGATTAACTATACGCCGGTGGCAAAGGTTACAAATCTGGTGGCTACCATTGAAGAACTGAAAGAAAAAGGACTTTGGTTTGTATGTGCCGATATGGAAGGCGAAATAATGTACAAGCAGAACCTGAAAGGACCTATCGGTTTGGTAATAGGCAGTGAAGGAGAAGGTGTCGGAAGGCTGATCAAGGAAAAATGTGATTATATGGCTAAGATACCGATGTTTGGAAATATTGATTCCCTGAATGCATCCGTTGCTATGGGAATACTTTCATATGAGATTGTAAGACAAAGATTGGGATAGAATTCAAAAAACATTCAAGAGGGCAAATGATTACGGCTTCCATTTGCCCTCTTTTGTGTCATTCGTTTATTTTCTTTAATAAATAACGCTTCTTATACTTAACTCTGGAATATGCTGTAATTTTCTTGATATAGCTGTGATTGACCATACCTCCCACAACCCCTATAAGCGGCATACCCTGAATGAATTTGGCGGTAAGTAGGACTTCGGAAAAGCAGGAGGAAGCAGCTTTCATTTCTTCTTTCACATCCAGAGAAAGGAGAGTACCGGAATCAATCTGAGCCGCTATTTCATCCGCTTTACTGTTAAGTTCTTCTTTTCTGGTTCCTGATGTGAGGGCGGCCTGCAGCAGTACACATATAAAAGCCTTTTCCTCCTCCTTCTCATAGGAGAACCCGTAGCTTAAAGCGACTTCATTCATGGACTTGATAATCAGAGCCAGAAAGAGGGGAATATCCGGAAGACCTATGCCAAGAACACCTAATACGCCGCCTTCTACTGCAGAAAAGGTTGAATTGAAACGGCTGGAAAGAGCAGCGGGTTTATCCAGGTCCTTTAGGCGCTTTTTAGTTGTCTTTCTATTCACAGCCAGATTATTGATATCGTAATCTACCAGAATTCTGTCTTTGTTATAGGTCTTCTCTATGACATCAATTCCCTTGTCATAAATCAGTTCAAAAGCTTTGAAAAAAGCTTTATCCAGAGTACCTTTTAAAGCAGGCGGAATCTTGCCTCTTACTTTATCCAGCAGAGGATTAATTGTTGTATTAAAATAGGAATTATCTTTTGCTATAAGGAGATTTTTCTCCTTTGCTTCTATTTCTTTTAATTGTTCTTCCAAGATTTTTTTCATGCTGATATCCTTTCTATTAATTGGAATTAAGAAGATTTTTGTTATCTATTGTAAATATATGATGATAAATCTTTTGTTCTGACTGAAATATTGGCCTGTAACAAAATATTTTCTGATATTTACTATGAATTATATAATATTTGAGGAAAACCTTCAATGTAAAATCACAAAAAACTGGAAATCCGTCCATATCTGTGTTATACTGGTGATGGTAAAAATTTAATTTTATTAATATTCATAAGGAGGTGGCTATACATGAGAAGCTTTGTATTTGATAGTGTTAATAGTATTAATGTAATGGAGGGAATGCTGTTTGACTTACAAAAAAGGAGCAGATGTATTGCCGGACCAACTATTAAAGGAAGTTCAGCAATATGCTGAAGGATGCCTTGTATACATTCCGAAGAAGAGTGACAAGGCAGGCTGGGGACGCATAAGCGGTACCCGTGATTGGATTGACAGAAGAAATGAAGAAATTGCCTGTTTATTTATGCAGGGAGAACCGGTTAAGAATTTATCAGAGGAATATCATTTAAGTGAGGATACCATTAGAAAAATTATATATAAGAAAAATCAGATATAATCGTTCTTACCCTGGTATTGAGATGGAGACTATGAGATAATACAGTTGACCGGTCGATTCCAAGAGGAAAGGGGATGGTTGTATTGTATCACAAATTAGAGGTGTTTAAACTCTAAGGAGTAAGAAGGCATTGCTTGAGAAATCAGGCAGTGCCTTTTTTATGGGTACTATTTTACGCAGGTTGATGTTCCGCATAAACTGCTGTTTCCTACAGGCAGTTATTTCTCCAGGTTGGTATTTCCGCAGGTTGATATTTCCGCAGGTTGATATTTCCTGAATCCTGTGCTACACTGGGTGTAAAGTTGCTTGATAAAAGAATTTAGACATTTTGATAAACCAGGGGGTTAAAAATTAAATGCCTGATAAAAAATTGGATCGAAAGAGTGACGATGAAATCATAGTTTTGATCCGCGGAGGGGATTCTTATGCAATGGACTACATGCTTACCAAGTACAAAAATCTTGTCAAAAATAAAGCCAAGGCTCTATTTTTAATCGGCGGAGATAAGGAAGATTTAATTCAGGAAGGCATGATAGGTCTATACAAGGCCATACGGGACTACAGTGCAGAAAAGGACAGCAGTTTTTACAGCTTTGCCGACCTTTGCATCTCCAGGCAGATGTACTCTGCCATAAAAGCCTCCAACCGAAAGAAGAATATTCCATTAAATACATATGTGTCTCTCTATACGCCTGCTTACAGTGAGAATGCTGATTTTGAGGAAAAAGAGACTCTTGCCGATGTCGTAATTCAGAATAAAATTTCAAATCCTGAAGAATTAGTTATTGACAAAGAGAGTACAAGTATGTTAGAATATGAACTCGTAAGGCATTTAAGTCAGTTCGAAAAAACAGTTTTGGATTTATATTTGCATGATTATTCTTACCTTCAAATAGCAGACAAATTAAAGAAAGAACCAAAGTCAATTGATAATGCATTGCAACGGATTCGCTTAAAACTGAACACAGTTTTAAA
>JAEXGM010000100.1 GCA_023450835.1 Bacillota bacterium
TCGGATTGTTTTCATCACCAACTTCATCGAACCAATCGAAGATGCTTTTGAATTTCGCTCTGATTTCCGCATTCTTCTCGTCTTTGACCCAACCGAGATTTTCGGCCGTGCCTTGGAACGCATACCAGCCTAACCCACCGACAGAGACCTCGGCGTTCTTCTCAATTTGCAGCATTTTATTTTTCTTTGCATCCGTAGAGACATAAAATACGCCGTCTTCATAATAGGCGCAGACCATACGGACAGCAGGGCGGGGATTTCCGGCAGGGCTCGGAGATAGTGATATTGTCGCAAGGGCAATTACTTCTTCCTTGCCATTTCCACACCTCTCCTCCATCAATTTAATTGCGTTTTCGTACTTGCTCATTTTAATTTTCTCCTTTATATTGATGTTATTTATGTTGTAATATAAACGAACCATTTGAAAGGTATCTAAGATTTATAATTCCAAGCTCAGCCACAAAGCGGGACGAACTCCGCCGCTGTTATCGCCTGTTGAAGGATGAATCGTATTGCTGCTGTAGCGAAAAGTGCCGTTTCCCTGAATGCCTATATTGCCGTCGCCGTGGATATATACGGCTCTTCTATTGTCACGTCCGGGCGACCGAAGCCACCACCACCATACATACCCATCAAATGTCGATATTCGCTTGTCGTTGTTTTTGTCTTTCCTTTGAAACCAGTATCGTTGTTTGGCGCTGCGGTTTTCAAGGTTTTTACTGCTGTCACCGAAATATTTGCACACTACTTCTTCAATGCTCAGAAGAAATATGTAATCCCGGGTATCTTCTCCGCCTCTTGAACCGTACCACTGATTGTCATGGTTTTTGTTCCATACCGGAATGATTCTTGACTGTTCGGCCGCGGTGAATTTGTTATAAAACTCACCGTTAAGATATTTTCTTAGTGAGCAGTCAGCCCATGTCACATCACCAGCGCAATTATTATAAGGGTGCTGTTCAATCATATATTCAGTTATAATCAAGGCAGCATTGCCTTGTATATCAAGAATGCGCCATTGATAACCTCCAAACGGCACGACCCCGCCGATGTTAAACTCTCTCATTCTCTTTCTCCTCGTATAATATAAATTTTCTGTAGTAAGAAAGTTCATAGTATATCCAGTAAATGTATAACTTTACTAATTTTATAATCTTCACTAAATGGAATGGATTCATGTAATTTAGCCTCTTCTCGTGCAATCCACGCACAATCCATACCCGCCTGTTTGGAACACAATACATCTAGTGGATGGTCACCAACATACAGGCATCTTTCTGGCGGTAACCCGAGTTCATTTAGTGCCAGTTCCATAATTCGTACATTAGGTTTTTCTACTCCAACAACTTCCGAAACTATAATTGATTCAAAATAGTCATAAAGCTTAGCATCCTTTAGATAATCTATAAGCCATTTGTAATGATTGGATACAATAGCCAATCTATATTTTTCTTGTAAAGTATTCAATAAATCAAATACGCCACAAATTACGGTCATTTTTTGTTTTGGCATCGGAATACGGGACATGATTTCTAAATATGTTTCTTTCAACTCGATGGGACAATCCACACATGATAATGCCGCTTCATCCATTATTCTGCTTAACTCATCTTCTGTTATGTGTGGGGCACCGTTTTGCTCTCTTCTGGTTTGTTCTCCATTTGCCCAATATACCGCATTATTGATTTCCCAAATCATTTTCTCAGAAACATCAATTCCCAATGAACGAATTTTATCACTGAACACCTGTGCCCAATTAGGACTATATTCCACTAGAGTATCACTAACATCAAAGATAATTGCCTCATACTTCATTTTGTTCCTCCTGTAATGAATGCTTCGCAATATCTAACAACAGCGAACCATTTGACTGCCCAACAAATTCTGCTTTTACGCATTCAGCATAACCATCATATTCGCCTTCGAGAGTAGAATAACCATTTGCTCATCCTGCTTGAGTATTAATAACACCTTTTAATATTTTGATAAATGCTTGTATACCCAAAGACAGCCACCTACAAAATATATCACCTATTTTCTTTCGTCAAATATAAATAATCACTAGTTAATTCACCACGAACAAAATTGAAATTTATTCTTGGATTAGGCCTAAGCTGTGAGGTTATCTAATAATGGTATCAACCATTCGATTATCTTTATCATTTCGTTTGCTCTTGGTTCCTTGGAGTCGTTAAACAAAGCCATTATCCAGTCACCAGGCACTTTGGTGAGTTTGTTTGATAATTTTAATACAGAGCTGGAGGGTGGCATGGGCTTATCGTTTACTGCCCAAATGCCCTCAATCACTTTCCAAGAGTTTGTCGCGACTAAAAAATTAGTGGTTACTTTATCGTCCGCACTCAAAGACGATTCGATTTTTATCTTTGTTGAGCGTAACCAGTGCGCTATTTGCTTTTTCATCTTTACAGGTGCTACATAGTCATTATATCGTTCCGTAGCAAGTAACATAAGACGTGCGAAATCGCCGTGCTTATCATATGTAATTTTGTTATCTAAATAATGGTACATATCCATATTGTCATTTATTAATCGTTGTTTTGCTGTATAGACAGTGCGATATATGTACTCAATAAGAATCCCGTCGATTGTTTCTACAATGAACTTATCTGTGTCACCAAGTATCATAATATCTAGGTCAGATTTTTCAGATGCCGTTCCCTGCGCAACCGAACCCATAAGCATAATACCGTGAATTGTATTGTCTTTAGCAAGATGTAATGATATTGTCTCGAATAACTCTAATTGTCTCATTGACACTTCCATCCTCTGTGTTATTCTCATAGAGTTACTTACTAAATCTACTTGATAAATACTAATTTCTCATCCCAATAACTTGAAATTTGACGATATCATAATAACAAATTTATTAGTTGGTCAAAATCGGTAATAGCATCGCCTTCATATTGAACATTTCTACTATTTAATAAAACTACTTTCATCCCAATTTTGCTTGCTGTCTCCAAATTTCCCTCTCTATCATCTACATATAAACAATCTTCTGCTTTACAACCCAATTGTTCTATTGTAAACTGAAAGATACGTTCATCCGGCTTTTGAATTTTCAAATCACCACTAATGCTAATCACATCAAAGTATTTATTAATATCAAATTTTTCTCGAAGATATGTACTCCATCGGCTGGAATCATTTGAAATAATAGCCATCTTGTAGTGTTTACTAACGGACGATATAAAATCAAGAAAACCATTACTTATTTCTATTGTATCTAAATATTCTTTTTCTATTTTCTCTATATCACCAATAAAACCAAGACTTTCCCACATCTCTAACGATGTTACTTCTCCCACATCAGCTCTGAACCATGGACTGTATATTTCTTCTGGCTTTAAATTAGGAAATGTACGTTGAACATATGGTACAAAATCATCCCCCGTTTGCTTTACTATCACACCATACATATCTAATACTATAGCTTTCATAACATAATATCCTTTCCTGCATATTATTGTTTAACAAAAATGTCCAATCATAAACATAATGGAAAGTTCAATATTGGTGGCGATAAGCAATATATTAGTAATCACCATCGTTCCATATTTTTTTGGTGTTTATCTATATATATCTTTTCTAGTTCCTTAGGTGAAATAGAATAGCAAAGCATTACATCATTCAAATACATAAAAACATCACAAAGTTCTTCGATAAAATGATTTCGTACTTCTTCACTATTTACAATCTTTTTATCTCCAGCTTTTTTAATAATATCTGCTGCTTCTCCAGCTTCAATCATCATCCAGAGCAATGTATCCCTACCCTTTTCTGGAGATAACCCACCCCATTTATTTATATATTTTTCTTGTAATTCTATCTGTATTTTTTGCATTTCTTTGAACCCAAAATCGCCCATTATTTCAGCCTCCACCTTAGTATAAAACTCCGTTTCATTCACATACAGAACCAAATATAAGGAAGTTTAATAAGAATTCCTTACAAATTCTGATTCGTATATATCATTCTTTCTTCTCAAACACTCCTATTACAGCGATTACCAGACCGATGATTGCTATGCCAATAAAAATATAAAGGGCTAATATAAGACCATATTGGGATAAATTCCAAAATGATGAGAAATGCCCGTTGATTGTCCATTCATTACTCATCGAACCTGCTAGGAGTAGTGCAATAGAAAGAACCCCTGCCAGAAACATAAAAGAACCTAAAATCACTTTTTTCATTCCCTGCCTCCTATATAAATCTAAATTTTATCGTACTTATGCTTGAAAGGCACCAATGAACAACATGTTTATTTCTTTTGCAAGCATGACAACTCCTGATTGAACCATGTTTCAATGTCATCTCGTATATCTAAAACAGAATCATCCAATGATATGGGGAGTCCACGGCAACCACCATCACAACGACCGATTTCTCTTTTTCTGCCGCAGCCATATCCCTTTGCAATCAGTTCCTGTAAAATTGGATGAAACGTTTTAATGGTGTCGGTGTATTCATTCGTCTTTGTCGATTTCACATTGATATGATAGCCGTTGTTAAGGGAAGCGTTAATTCCCCATAAGTCTTTCCGTTTATAACAATACTTCATATAGATATGAAACCCTTTTACTTCCA
>JAEXGM010000104.1 GCA_023450835.1 Bacillota bacterium
TTTTATCTTATAATATTAATTCTTACACCGGGTATGCCTTATTTTCATAATCAGCCAGCAAAGGATCCACTCCTGTTTCCTGTGTACGGCGGTACTTAAAATACTCCATGGCGACCTGAGGGAACAAAGCGTAGGATAATACATCTTCTTCCTGTTCCTTCCATTCCTTTACCGCTTCCTCCATGGCAGGAAGTTCCGGTTCCAACAAATCAGCCGGTCTGCACTCAATCGGTTTGATATCACCGATTACTTTCGTTCTGACCTCTTCATCAAAAGGTCTTACTGTCTTGCCATACTCACCGGAAAGAATCGCCTTGGTTTCCTTTGTTACCAGCTTGTAACGCTCACCGGCAATTACATTTAACACTGCCTGGGTTCCGACTATCTGGCTGGAAGGAGTTACTAAAGGAGGCTCTCCAAGGTCTTTTCTTACTCTCGGTATTTCTTCCAATACCTCATAGTACTTATCCTCAGCCTTTTGCTCCTTTAACTGGGACATTAGATTGGATAACATCCCACCGGGAACCTGGTATAAAAGAGTCTTTATCTCAACACCCATAACCTTGGGATTTAATATTCCTTCTTCCATGGCACGATCTCTGATGGGTCTGAAATAATCTGCAATCTCAGCTAATAGCTGCTGGTCCAGTCCGGTATCATATAGTGTTCCCTTAAAAGTTTCTACCATTACTTCTGTTGCCGGCTGGCTGGTTCCCATAGCAAAAGGCGACATAGCCGTATCAATGATATCAGCACCTGCCTCTATGGCTTTCATATATGTCATAGACGCCACCCCGCTGGTATAGTGCGTATGAACATCAATCGGTAACTTTACGGATTCTTTCAGTGCTTTTATTAATACAGAGGCTTCATATGGTACCAGCAGGCCTGCCATATCTTTTATGCACAGGGAGTCTGCTCCCATTGCCTCTATTTCTTTCGCCAGTTGTATATAATACTCGGTAGTGTAGGCCTCACCCAAAGTGTAAGCTATGGCAATCTGTGCATGGCCGTTTTCCTTCTTTGTAGCTTTTACTGCGGTATTCAGGTTCCTAATATCATTAAAGGCATCGAATATACGGATATTATCAATTCCGTTGGCAATGGCCTTCTGAATAAAATATTCCACAACGTCATCGGCATAATGGCGGTAGCCTAAAAGGTTTTGTCCTCGGAGCAGCATTTGAAGCTTTGTATTTTTAAAACCATCTCTTAACTTGCGCAATCTGACCCAGGGGTCCTCTTTCAAGAATCGTAAAGACGCATCAAAGGTAGCGCCTCCCCAGCATTCTACCGCATGGTAACCCACCTTATCCATCTTTTCAATGATGGGCAGCATCTGGTCGGTGGTCATTCTGGTGGCTATCAGTGACTGATGAGCATCACGTAGTATAGTCTCGGTTATTTTAACCGGTCTTTTTATTTGTTCCGAATTGTTATACAATTCGTTCATCGGTATGCCTCCTTTATGTCGTTCAATTAGTTTAAGGTAGCAAGCAGTGTACCGGATTCTACCGCATCCCCGGAGGTTACATCAATACTTGCAATTACGCCGTCTTCCGGTGATACAATTTCATTCTCCATCTTCATGGCTTCAAGAATCAGGATAACCTCACCCTTCTTAATCGTCTGTCCGATAGAAGCCTTAACAGATAAAATCTTACCTGGCATCGGAGCCTCTACTGACACTCTTCCCTTTGTTCCTCCTGTAGCAGGCGCTGCCGAAACAGGTTCTGCGGCAACAGGTGCTGCTGCCGGAGCCGCTGCGGGACTTGTAACAGGTGCTGCTGCCGCCGGAATGGGGGCAGGTGCTGTAACCGGAGCTGCTGCTCTGTATTCTCTTACGGGACGGCCGGTAGTTTCTTCCACCGTAACATCATAGGCAATGCCGTTAACTGTAACTGTATAGGTCTTCATATTTTATTTCCTCCTTCAAATAAGCAACTAAAATTATTTTTTTCTGATAGAGCGTATAACAAGTCCGTCTGCCGGGGCATCTTCCATGGATGCCATGATCGCTGCCGTTATAACAGCTACTAACTGAGGGTCATATACTGCATTTTCTGTACTTTGCCCTATATGTCTTTCTGCAGGCATATCTGCTGTCTGATTCCTGTTTTCATTTGCCTTATACATGTTTCCGGTAAGTGATAAACAGAACCTTAGAATACTTAGGATTCCCATTATCACAATCAGTGCAAGAAAGACTAGTCCAAGAATTACTACTATATCCAAATATTCATCGGGAATCTTTTCGGAGATTTTTGAGGTAAAACCTGTCAAAAGAAAACCGGTGTTCCCACTGAATCCTAATAAACTCATATCTTATTTGCTCCTATCTGCACGGAGAATTCGTTTCCGCACGAATTTATGTCCTAGATTCTCTTTACTGTTTAAACTGTACCACGTTTTTTGTTTCCTGCGGGTACGCTCTTTGTAAAGAGCATTTCAAAGGCATATATTAAATGTTTTCGTGCAGAACTTTCTTCAATAACAGCATCTACATAACCACGCCTAGCGGCAGATACCGCACTTGCCTGAAGCTCTCTGTATTCCAATGCCTTTTCCTTTAGGTCAATATTTTCTTTATCATATATAATGCTTACTGCCTCATTCTCGTCCATCATACCGACAGATGCCTTCTCAAGAGCAAACACCATATCTGCTCCCAGATGCTTGGAATTCATAGTAAGGTAAGCACTTCCGTAAGCCTTTCCTATGATCAGGTTTACTTTGGGAACAGTGGCGGAAGAAAATGCATAGGTAAGCTTTGCTATAGATGCCGCTACGGTTGCTTCCTCTGCTACCTCTGTCTGAAACCCTTCCGTATCCGTTAATGACAATACCGGTATATGGAAAGCATCACAAAAGCGTACAAACTTTTCAGCCTTTAGGCATCCCTTTGTAGTAAGTGTACCATCGTGTTCAAAGAGAACCTCTCCTTCTTCACTCTTAACCGCTCTTCGATTTGCGACTGCTCCGATTGTCATGCCATTCAGCCGAAAGAACCCGGTAACCATTTCTCTTGCATAACTTGTCTTCACTTCAAGAAAATACTTATCATCGGATACTTCCTTTAATACAGCAGATGTATCCTTATCAGAAAAAACTTCCGCGGGAATCAAACGGTTCAAATCGTCAAAACACTCATCATAAGATGCATCATCCTCATTGCTTGCCGGAAGCAATGGTATAAGTTCTCTGATACTTTCTATGACAGCTCTTTCATCTTCGTAAACAAAATCAACATTTCCATTCTCTGCCTGAAACTTCGCTGATGCCGTATCACATTTTGCCGTGAAATTCTTATTCAGGGCATTGGGGGAATTTACAAACAATTTCCCATTTCCCTCTGCTATAAAAGAAAAATCACTTAAGGCGCTAAGAACAGCAAGCCCTCCGCCGCAAGGACCCAATATTGCGGTGATCTGAGGTATTACGCCCGACGCCATTGTCTGCTTTAGATAAATTTCTCCCAAGCCGTTTAGTGCATCGGTGGCTTCCTGTAATCTTAAGCCGGCACTGTCGATTAACCCAATAACCGGTGCCCCTACCTTAAGTGCTAAATCATAAAGTGCTGTTATTTTCTTTGCATGCATTTCGCCGATCGTACCATTTCCGGCGGAACTGTCCTGGCTATATACATATACCGGATTTCCATCTATTATTCCGTAACCCGTAATAACGCCATCGGAAGAAATTTCCTTCTGACTCAGATTAAAATCCGTATTTCTCTTTGTAACCAAAGCGCCAATTTCCACAAAACTGTTATCATCAAGAAGAGCATTAATTCGTTCCCTTGCTGACAATTGTTTAGCCGTATTCATCTTCTGCCTCCAATTATTTCTATATTATAAATATAAATTCAAAATTTCTGCCTATTATATTATAGGATAATTTACCGGTAATTTCAAGGTTTTAAAAAAAGTTTCCTGCAGATGGGCAGGAAACTTTCATTAATTCTCTATTTTGTATGCTGGTAATAATTTCAGAAAGACTTCAACGACCTCCGGATCAAACTGAGTACCTGAGTTCATTTTTAGTTCGGAGATGGTTTGTTCCATTGTAAGCGCCTTTCGATAAGGACGGTCTGACAGCATGGCTACGACAGCATCAGCAACAGTGAGTATTCTGGCAAGCTTTGGTATATCATTTCTCTTTAAGCCTCTCGGATAACCGGTGCCATCATATCTCTCATGATGGCACAGCACCTCGTCCGCCAGATACATAAGCTCAGGAGATGCCTTTATTATCTGATATCCTTTCTCCGAATGCCTTTTTATCATCTCATACTCTTCTTCAGTCAGGCTTTCTTTTTTGTTTAATACCGATTCATCAATGGCTATTTTACCAATATCATGAATTTGTCCCAATACGCGCAAGTCTGTAATTTCGGCCTTGGTCAGATTCAAAGTTCCTTCCAGTTGGTTGACCAGACGGCTTATTCCCATGGCATGGGCTCTCTCTTCTTCATTTTTTACATACAGAGTCTGAAGAATGACATTCACTGTTCTGTTCTTAACACTTCGGCTGACAGAAAGCTTCTCTTTGTACATCATGTCATCCGCTTGCTTAATGACTCTTTCCAGCTCTTCTTCTTTCTGATATTTGATTGCATATCCCATAGATACGGAAAGACAGATATTATCTATGATCTCATGCTTATTGCCGGCAGTCACCTTACGGATAATTTCAGCAGAATATTGCTCGTTCGTATTGGGCAGCAGCATGATGAACTCATCACCGCCCCATCTTGCAACAAAATCTCCCGGTCTGCATACCTTTTGAAGCGAATTTGCAGCGGCTATTAAAAGCTTGTCACCGGCTATATGCCCAAAGGCATCATTGGTTAATTTCAGCCCATTGACATCTGCGATTATAATTGATATGGGGTAGTTATCAGGTGTATCGATTCTGATAAGCTGCTCTTCAAAGAACCTGCGGTTATTGATTCCTGTAAGTTTATCATGATAGGTCAGATACTGGATTTTTTCTTCCGCTTCTTTTTGTTCTGTCGCATCATGAATAATAATTACATTACCTTTTTGTACCCCCGGCTTTACCATAATAGGGGCTATGTATAATTCTACGTCTCTGCGGCTTTTATCCTGCTGTATTACATAGCCGCTTTCTGTGTATGGCTTATGACAAGTTTCCGCCTGCTTATTCAGCATACATAGAGGAATCAGCGTCTCATCTTTCGAATACACCTTAATAAGCTCCCCTAACGGTCTTTTTCTTGTCTTTCTATCCGTAAGGTTACAGATAGACCTTGCCTTATCATTAACAAATTCGATATTTCCTTTTCCATCCGTTATTATAATTCCATCTCTGATAGCTGAAAGGATTACCTGAAACCTCTTTTGCCTTATTCTATTCTCTTCCATATTCTTAAGGTAAAAATTATTTAAAAAATAAATAAGGAGAGCTAATCCGATCATTAGCGCTAAGCGTACAAATACGATAATAAAATACATACCGCTGCCATGAAAAGTAAGTGCAGCCGCTAAATAAACCGCCAAGACTAACCCACTCAACAGTAACCCTCTTTTATTATAAAAAAACACACTCAGGATGATTGGAAAATAGTATAAATTATGTGCCAGAATATAAATCCCTTTACTTTGACAAAACAAATTCAGTACGGCGGCAAAAAGAAAGGAGAAAATAAAAATCAGATGCTTCGTCATAATAGTAATCCCTCCATGCCGATAGACTTTATAAGAATTAATCCATTTATCGCATTATACCATTATATTTTTCCAAAAACAACATTTTTTTCCCTTCATTTGATAGACAAATTCCCTTATTTTATCTTTAATTCCGCTAAGTTTTTTTCTATTTCTTCCTTTGCCCAGTAATACATCCCTCTGTCCGGGTACCCTCTGAAATCGCTTTCCATGGAAGTTACAACAAACAAATACAAGTCATACCACAGAATTCTGACATGTTCAGCTTCTGTAAAGGTCTTTTTCCCATACCCTTCCAAAAAATCAGGCTTTTGATTATGGGAACGAAATCCCACCTCCAAAAGTACGTCCGCCCACATGCAGCGTTCAAAATCAATCAGTCCGGTTATTGTTTTATCCTTTACAAAAACATTCCCTTCCCAAAGGTCCCAGTGCACCAGTCTCGGAACGGTTACTTCTAAAAAATACTCTCTATGTTTTTCCATCAACTTCTCAATATCAGAGTAATGCAGGCCAATATCCAAGCTTATTCGTTCCGCATCTTCGAATAAATCCTTAAAAAACCCCAGGAACACGTCAACCCAAAGCTTATTTTCTTCCACCTTGTTATAATATCCAAAGCCTCTGCCTGTGATGGAATTAATCTCTTTATTATACTTTCCGGTAAGCAGCTCGACAGAATTCCTCTCTTCTTCCGTAAGGGTTTCTTTTATGCTGTTTAAGCTATCGCCTTTTAATCTGGTCATAAAGAAATAATCACTTGCATAAATTGTACGGGAAAAATCATAATAAAGTACCTTTGGAATCGGAACCTCAACTGCCTGCCGAACCAGCTCCATACATTCCACTTCTGCCTTCATAATGTCCTTTTCATAGCTTTGAACCTGAATATCTTTTAACGGTGCAATCTTTAGAATTACTTCCTTTCCGCTTTCAAAGGTTATCAGGTATGCCGTATTAAAATATCCTTCTGTGAGTTCTTTCGCAGCCTTTACTTTTTCTGTCGGGAATGCCTGATAGGCCATTTTTTTAAGAATTTCCTCGCTGATGCTGTTCTTTGTTTTACTATTCATCTTATTTGTTTGCCCCTTTATCCTCTTTAATAATTAATATGTTCTTTTTCAAGTTCTCTCTTATGGCTTCTATAGCTTAAATACCATTGGATAGATGACGCTATCCGGAAGAGAAACAGTATCAGGAAGACCCTTCTGAATGCTTGAACATTGTTTCCCAGCAACTGATAGGCCTTTACACCCGCCATTGGCATTATCGCATTGCTTAGAGTAATAAATATCGTATAAATAGAAATACTTATGGTCTTATTCTTCTCCGGAATCACCGAAAGCAGATATTGCGGCAAATTCAACGGTACGGTGGCAAAGGCTAAATTAGCCAGTGTATTCAGGATAAGGAAGACTACCGCTCCGGCCTTACCTGTAAGGCTGGTAGAAATTATCATACATATGGGGCAGAAAGCAAGTCCTAAATTACCAAATATAATACCAAACCTAGGTCCGAATCTTTCATTTATCCTGCTCCAAAAGCCAATGGTTACAAACTGTGCAAGAGCTGCACCTATGGCTGCATAGCTGAGCCATGCTTCGTTCATTTTAAGATAGTTGACCTGGCCAAGAAAATAAAGGGTCCAGTCCGCCTGCCAAAATATATAGAAAAAAAGTGCTCCTCCGAGAAATTTTACAAATGGTTTATACTCTATAATATCTTTTATGGAAGATTTCAGATCAGTCAATTTAGCAGAATCAGCACTTTCAGTAACTCCGCCTTTAATCCTTGCAACTGCTATTACCTGTAAAAGGAACATGACGAATATAAACCAGTCAAATATCTGATGTACTTTTATCTTGTAACCAATCTCGGTAGAATAGGCAAGTAAGGCCCCTGTAACAAGCGGTAAGGCTACATTGATAAAAAACATTCCTCCGGTTCGCGCCGTCAGCACACGATTTCTCTTTTCAAAAGGAACTACATCTGAAAAATATGCCTGCCAGCTGGCATTATATCCCGTCATAGGCCCCATAGACAGACTTAGCAGTATCAGGAATACCAGAAAACGATAATGTTCAAGAAATGGTACAAAACCAATAAGCAAATAGAAAAAGGCAAGTGCCAGTAAGGAAAGCCGGACCATAAGGCCTTTATTACGCAGCCGGTCAGTGAGTATCCCAATCGGAAGCAGCACAAGAAGCCCTACAAACTGGGGAATGGAGGTCACCTGGCTTACCTGTGCATCCGTTGCCCCCAGTCGGAGGGCAAATAAATTATTGTTATTATTAATAATGTTCGTTGCTATCGCAAATAGTATTCCTTCGATAGTAAACATAAGCAGAGCATTATTTTCCGGTAAAAAAGAAGAAATGATGCTTTTCTTAAAGGCAGCTGCAGTTAAATTCTGCAAGCGTTTCTTCATGTAATAACTCCTCCCACAGCCTTTGTGCATCTCTAAGTTGTTATCTGTTACCAATAATAGTAGCATAAATCCTGTATAATACAAGTCTTTCTTTTTTTATTACCATATATAAAAAATGTCTCTGTTCAGCACTATTTTAAATACCAGTTTTTCATTACTTCTTCTGCTTTTTTCATGTGTATATTAAAACCGGTGTCCTGTTTCGCTTCTTCAGCCGTATCATAAATACAAGTACTCCAGTCCCACCAAAAGATTCCCTTAAACCAAGTCTCTTCTGAGAAAATTTCAAGACAGGACTCATAAAAATCCGCCTGCTCTTCTTCACTTCTTTCAAATTCCGTATGGTTAAAGTCCCATGGCATCATTGCACATCCTAATGCGCTGCGTACTCCAATCTCCATAAAGATAATAGGCTTCTTATAGTATTTACTCACACCTTTTAATCTTTCAGCGACTTGCTTCCATTCCAGCTTCATATTCTCTTTTGAATCCCCGGGCACCTTTGCCACTTTATAGTAAGCACTTGTCCCGATGTAATCAAGAGCATCGAACCAGGCCACTTCCATTTCTCTTCCGTGGTTCGTATTATATACCAGCGGTCCTGTATAAATCTTTTTTATTTCCTTTATCAAGTTTCTCCAGTGTTTTTCTTTTCTTTCTGTTCCGCTCATCTCACATCCGATACAAAGCATTTCGCATCCGGTGTCCGCCGCAATTTCTGCATAATGGCATAAAAAAGCAGTATAATATTCAAACCAGGTATCCCAATACCTATCATTCCCCCACATATCTTCATCCGGAAAGTTAATCAAGGCTCTCCATACCCCATCCCTTGAATTGATAACCGGTTTTAAACACACCTTAACGCCTCGTTCATGCGCTCTGTTAATGGTGTGAATAATCTCCTTATCCGTCAAAGAATCTCTATAGTCAAAATAAATCCCCGTAGATGAAAACTTTTCCTGCTGTACATAAAAAGCCAGACACATCCAGTTAATTCCCGTATCAAAAAGCAGGTCCTGGGATTTAAAGGCCTCCTGTTTCATATAGGAACCTCTTTTTCCATCCCAACCGTAAGTAAATCCTTTTATATCCATCTTGTCCTCCTGATTCTGATAAATATTCGTTAAATAAAATATAATCAAATGATCCCTATACTGCATCACACCATTTTTACTTGCATTAAGTTTCATCTTTATAAGTTTTGTATTCTATTTCATGATATGAGCCTCAAAAGCCCGTTTTCAATATGTTTACAGCAATTTACTCAAAGCAGAAAGATTCACGCACTGGTTCTAATACACATTTCTGCTTTCTGTAAATTGTCGTCCATCCAGAAAAACTGACCTTTTGACACTCGAATCACTACCTTCAAATATGTACTTTCTTTCAATATTCTAAATGCATGCACATATTTTTGCACGTTTTAATTTCACTTACGCAAACATTAATTGTGCTAATTTTATATAAATCGTAATGTATATTTAATACTCATATTTACTGTACAGATATATTATACAATAATAGCACTATTAATTCAAGTATTCTTCCTCATTTTTGTTGTCTTTATTGTGCGTTATATTTTTATTATAGTGCATTATCAATACACAATAGTGCAACTATCTTATATGTACATTACTATTTCATATTCATTATTTCAAAAATAAAAAAACTACATGAAACAGAGACCTTCAACAAGCACTTCCGTTTCATATAGTTCATTTTATCAGAATATTCCCACAAGATATTACTTCAATATTCAAGCTTTACATATGACTTGATGAGGTCCATTCCATATCCTTTGCGATAGAGTTTCGCAGCCAGTTTCTGCTTTTCTTCCCTGCTCAGGCTGTCTATGTCTTTTGCTTTCTTAAGAATTTCTTTCTTAATTGCTTCCTCTTCATTGTCATATTCCGCGCCAAGAGCTTCTTCTATCTCCTCATCGGATACCCCTTTTTGTTTAAGTTCTCCAATAATTTGTCTTCGGCTCTTGCTTTGCTTCTTCAGACGTATATAGCTGGCAGCATACCTGGAGTCATCAATGTAATGATAATTTTTTACATATTCTATTGCTTCATCAATGGCTGCCTCTCTATAACCGGAAAGTGCAAGCTTGGACCTAAGTTCCGCCTCAGTACGGTTCATACTCTTTAATAAGGCCATTACTTTCTGCTTTGCCCGCTTTACCATATGGTCACTAAGTTCTTTTACAATTAAATCAGAGATTTCTTTGTCCACCTTAAGACCATACCGATATATCTCTCTGTTATAGAGCATGAAATAATATTCTTCCTCTATATACACTTTAACTTTATTCTTACCGCATGGCTCTAAACCCGTTACAATCATTACTGCTCATCTGCTTCCTTTTGGGAAATTACTGCCCCGCTGGTTATATTGTATTTCTCTCTTACTTTTTTCTCGATTTCCGCAAAGACTTCCTGATTATCTTTCAGGAATTGTTTGGCATTCTCTCTTCCCTGGCCAATCTTAGCATCGTTATAAGCGTACCATGCACCGCTCTTTATTACAATATTATCATTGGACGCCAAATCCAGAACATCACCTTCTCTGGAAATACCTTGTCCAAACATAATGTCAAATTCCGCTTCTTTAAAAGGAGGAGCTATCTTATTCTTAACTACCTTGATTCGAGTTCTGCTTCCCACAATTTCTCCGCCCTGCTTTAAGGCTTCAATCTTACGAACATCCATACGGATAGAGGCATAAAACTTAAGGGCACGTCCGCCTGTAGTAGTCTCAGGATTACCGAACATAACTCCGACCTTCTCACGTAACTGATTGATAAAGATTACGATACAGTTGGATTTGCTGATAGCTGCTGTTAATTTACGAAGAGCCTGAGACATTAATCTGGCCTGTAATCCCATATGAGAGTCGCCCATATCTCCGTCAATTTCGGCTTTGGGAACCAGGGCCGCTACGGAGTCCACAATGATAATATCAACCGCACCGGAGCGCACCATTGTCTCTGTAATCTCCAGAGCCTGTTCTCCGTTATCCGGCTGGGATATGTAAAGGTTATCAATATCAACACCAATCTTCTTGGCATATACAGGATCTAAGGCATGCTCTGCATCAATAAATCCGGCAATTCCGCCTATCTTCTGAACTTCTGCCACCATATGAAGGGCAACTGTTGTCTTACCGCTGGATTCCGGTCCGTAGATCTCAACAATTCTTCCTTTAGGAATTCCTCCCAGTCCCAAGGCTATGTCCAAGCTAATGGATCCTGTGGGAATGGTCTCTATATTCATGTGTGCCGCCGTATCACCAAGTTTCATAACGGAGCCTTTTCCATACTGCTTCTCAATCTGTGCAAGGGCTGATTCCAATGCTCTGCTCTTATCTTCTTTTGACATATTTCCTCTCCTTTATACGAACTTATGTTCTTGTTTTAATAATAACTTATCTTCTTTCGTTTGTCAATCCAAAAATCTAATTATCTGTTCCAAAAATAAATCCGTTCCCCTCCTTCCCGTACCTTAACGTCTATTCACCGCAAAAGGCGCATTTTAGCTGAAATTATAATGTTCTGTGGAAAGCCCGGCGATATACCGAAAGAAAAAAATATGACAGAATAAAACTATGTTTTTATAATAGCAGAAAGAAAGAATTTTGTAAAGTCTTATGCCGGCTAATTACAGGAAAATGATGTGAACGGCAAAACAGTCTTTCTCAAAGGGACGGCAATTTACACAAAGCAGAAAGAACTCAATACGCTGGTTCCAAGGCGTATGAGTTCTTTCTGCTTTGTGTAAATTGCCTGTAAATATATTGAAACAGGGCTTTTTATGTTCATAGCATAGAGTTATCTTATGTAAAATAGCGGATGAATTTTAACCGAAAAACAACTTATCGCCTATTGGACTTAACCCTCCAGAATTGCCCGGGTGCCTTCCGATACCAGTTTTTTATAATATCCGCCCTGCTCCATCAACAGGGAGTGGCTGCCGCTCTCTGCAATACGTCCATGATCAAGGACAATAATCTTATCGGCGCTTCGTATGGTAGAGAGCCTGTGGGCAATTATAAGAGCTGTTCTGCCTTTTGCCATATTTTCGATAGCTCTCTGGATCAGTATTTCCGTCTGGGAGTCAATATTGGCCGTTGCTTCATCCAGTACAATAACAGAAGGGTCATGAGCGATAGCTCTGGCAAAGGAAATCAACTGTCTCTGCCCGGCTGAAAGGGTGCTGCCTCTTTCCATTACCGGCTCGTTTATTTTTAAAGGAAGACTGTTTACGAATTCCGACCCGCAGGAGGCCCTGACAGCTTCCTCGATTATTCCGGAATCCATCTCATCATTAAGAGAAATATTTTTTCCGATAGTTTCCGAAAACAGGAAAACATCCTGAAGAACAACGGCAATATTCCGTCTTAAATCCTTTTTCCGAATACAATTGATATTAACTCCGTTAATTAGTATTTCGCCTCTCTGTATTTTATAAAAACCGCTGATAAGACTGATAATGGTAGTCTTTCCGGCCCCCGTCTGACCTACGAAAGCGGCAGTCTCGCCTTTGCGGACGACAAAGCTCACATCCTTAAGAATCCAGTCTTTCTCATTGTATGAAAACCAGACATGCCTGAATTCGATATCCCCGTCCACTCTTTCCATTTCTAAGCCTTCTTTTGTGTCCTCCAGATTTTCTTCCTGGTCCAGCAGCTCAAAGATACGGTCGGCAGATACAAATGCGGACTGTATGTTCGTATAACTGTCGGCAAGGTCCGATACAGGTTCAAAAAACTGCTGGATATAGGTGGTAAAGGCATAAAGGATTCCAATTTGCAGGGTGCCGCCTGCAATCTTATCCATGGCGTACCATATTAAGATGGCAACGGTTATGTTGCGGAATACAATGGCCGCAGGTTTCAGGAAACTGTTCATCCAGACCTGAAAGGAGGTTACCTTATAATAGCCGTCATTTAATTCCTTAAACAATTCTTTTCTTTCCGCTTCTCCGTGAAAAATCTGTATTAGCTTCATGCCTGACAGGTTTTCCGCCATAAAGCCGTTAATCCTGCCGATGAGATATTTCATTTTCCTGAAATTCTGCTTTATCTTTCTCCGCAAAATAAATATGAAGGCAAACATAGCCGGAATTACGCAAAAAGATACAAGAGTGAGCCGTACATCCATAACCAGCATCGTAAATACAATACCGATTATCAGAAATATATCCTTAAAGAAACTCATTAAAATATCCGTGTACAGCTGGCTTAACGCCTCCACATCATTGGTAGCCCTTGTAATAAGGCTGCCGGAAGAGGTTTTATCCAGATATTTCAGAGGCAGGAACTGAATAGTCTTAAAAACTCTGCTCCTTAAGCTGAGCAAGATCTCCTGTCCCACCTTATTAATTAAATTCACCTGGGCAATGCCGAAATAACCGCCGAGAACCACCACCGCAGAATAAAGGATTCCCATGCCCGTCAGAGAATAAATTCCCTTTTGGGCCTTATGACCGGTAAGAAAATCATCAATTACGATTTTAAGAATGTACGGCTTTGCCAAAACAGCTCCATTTACCAAAAGTACACAAAGGACGGCTAAGAGGATTTTCTTCATATGGGGCAGATTAAGCAGCATAAGTCTTTTAAAACTTTTCCTTTTCTGTTCCCCCTTAACCGACGGATTCAAGTTCTCCCGTTCCTGCCTGGTATCGGTAGATTTCATTATAAATCCCTCCCTTCTTCAAGAGTTGTTCATGAGTGCCCCTTTCGCAAATTTCTCCTCTGTCAAGAACAATAATCTCATCTGCCTGCATCACGGCGGAAATCCTGCTTGCCACAATAATGGTGGTCCTGTTTTTTCTTGCCTTCCGTAAATTATGGAGAATTTGAGACTCCGTAACGGTATCCACCGCCGAAAGGGCATCATCCAGCACCAGGATTTCAGGATTCATAACCAAAGCCCGTGCTATGGATATCCTCTGTTTCTGCCCTCCTGAAATATTAACTCCCCGCTCTCCTAAAACCGTCTGAAATCCTTCCGGGAATTCCATAATATTTTCATAAATACAGCTATCCTTTGCCGCCTTTATTACTTCCTCATCGCTATAAATATCTTTAAAAAACCGTATATTGTCCCCAATAGAGGCGTGGAATAAAAAGTTATCCTGAGGAACTGTTCCGACCCCGTTTCTTAAAGCTTCCAGTTTTAATTCATTAATATCCTTATCTCCGAAGAAAATCAGGCCATCTTCAACGGAATACATTTTAAGGAACAGGTTGACCAGAGTACTTTTACCCGAACCGGTCTTTCCTATAATTCCAAGGGTATGCCCTTTGGGAATGGTCAGGCTGATATTTTTCAGGGCTTCTTTCTCCGTTCCCGGGTAGGCAAAGGAAAGTTTATTTACTCTTATCATTCCTTTCGGTAACTCTACGGCAGTTCCCGTGTCTTTTATCCGGGGTTCTACCTTAAGAATTCCATTCAGCCTGCTAAAGGAAGCCATTCCTCTTTGAAAGATCGTAGTTACCTGTCCAATGGAAAGAACCGGAGCTAAAATCATAGTAAGATAACCGTTAAAGGCAATAAAATCTCCCAGGGAAATAGTTCCCTTAAGCACCATATTCCCTCCCCAGATAAGATTTAAGACAAAGCTTACCGTAAAGCACAGCTCAATAAGAGGTGATAAAAAGGCTGAGGTCCGCACCAGATTCAGATTGGATTCAGCCATACGGCTGTTCAGTTCTTCAAACTTCAGGACTTCTTTTTCCTCCTGCACATAGGCCTTAATTACCCTCATACCATTTATATTTTCATTTACACGGTCAGAAATTGCGGCAAAGGTCTCCTGCACCTTTGTAAAACGCTTTTTGACCAGTTTTCCTATAAAAATCATGATATACACCATGACCGGTATGGGAAGAAGTGATAAGAGGGTCAGCTGCCAGTTAACAGCCCCTGCCATAGAATATATGGAAATAGCGCATACTACCACACCGTTAATTGACATGGACAAAGCCGGCCCTAAAGTCTGCCGTACCGCATTAATATCATTGATGGCATAAGCAATTAAATCTCCTGTTTTTCTCTGGCTGTAGAATTCCGGGGAAAGAATCTGGAAGTGGTCAAATAGCTTCTCCCTTAAATAACATTCCAGCTTTCTTGCATTCCCGATCACGAAATTTCTCCATACATAGGTAAATACAAAGGTCCCTGCTGCAATCAGCAGGATATAGCCAATATTTATGTATACCCTGCGGGGTTCAAAGTCCTTTACCTTTAATATATCAACGGTATCCCCCAGTACTCTCGGAAAAAGGGTCTGGACATAGGAAGAAAGCAGCATAAATACCAGCCCTGCCGCATAAGAAAACCAATGATTTTTTATAAAACTTAATAAAATATTCTTATTCATTACTGTCCTTCTTTCATTCTTATATCCGTGCATATCGCAGGCTCATGCATACCGCAGACTTGCGGATTATCAGAAATCTGCACGATACTGCCCAAATAAAAAGTTTGTAAAAAGCAACACATTTTCAAATTATGGCTTTTACAGAATCCCGCTCTACCAACGTACAGTTAACCAAAATATTTTCATTTGGTTTTTCCGGCCTTTGAAGTCTTTTCAGCAGCAGTGTAATGCTGGCTTCACAGGCATAATCGATATGCAGTTCCATCGTTGTAAGAGCCGGAATGCAAAAGGCGGACATTTCCGTATTTCCATGGCCGATAACAGAGATATCTTCCGGCACTCTCACCCCATTATCGTGAAGATACTTAATCAATTTCATCGCCGTATAATCCCATTGGCAGATAAATGCGGTAGGTCCGGCACCGCTTTTCACCAGATTACAGACCGTTTCTTCATACTCTTCCGAATAGATAAAAAAATCCTCCCGGGATGTAATATTGTTATCTTCCATAGCAGAAACCATTCCCAGCACCTTTTCCTTGCTGACATATCCCTGACTGTTTCCGAGATATCCGATTTTTGTATGCCCCTTCTTAATCAGATATTCACACTGTTTATAGGCGCTGTTATTAAAATTATACCAAACTCCGTCACAGTCTCTGGAAGGGGAATAACCGGTATAGCATACGTAATTGCTGATTTTTTTCGTTATAAAATCAATATAGGAATTCTCAAAGCCCCCTATTAAAACCAATCCGTCATAAATCTGTCCCTTTTGCAGTTTATTAGGAAGGCTTAACTGAACCTGAGTATTTTTATCCGCAAATTCCATATCATACTCACAGCCAGCATCCTGCAAGGCTCTTTGAATCTCCTGCATTATATGGCTGAAATTACTGTTATCCTGGATAAAGGGTCTCTGATGAAGTACCAAAACCCTGCGGGGTTCAGGACTTTTTGTTCTAAGATACCCCATCTCCTTTGCTTTTTCCAGCACTCTGTCTCTTAGCTCTCCGCTTACTCCTTCCTGTCCCGAAAGTGCCCTGCTGACTGATATGGTGGATATCCCCATCTCCTTTGCAATATCGGACAGTTTTGTCTTCTCGCTTCTCAAAATTCTTGCACCTCCTTCTTGCTGTTATGACCTTTTCAACGCACCCCATGTTTGTGCCGAGGATTTCGCAGGCACTTGTGTGAATTACATCTTTTAATAAATTCACACTAACGGACATCTGACCGTGAGGCCACGGGGTGCCGAATGTGAAATGTTTGTTAATTTAATTATAGCGCATTACGTTATTTTATTGCAATATATATCGTTATATTTTATAAAATATATCGTTATTTGGTTATCTGATTTTAAACTATTCCTCGGACCAATATTATAAGGTATTTGCGGCAGAGCTTTAATAAACTTATTATTCCTTAAATGAAAGTCAAAAAGGCAGCCTCAACAAATGCTATGCACTCATGCCTCACATTTATTGAAAGCTGCCCTGAATTGATGGATTGCTCTATTTATTTTGTTTATTCTTTTTATTCCGTTTTACTTGATTTTCCTTTTAAAAAAGAGAACCCGCCGTTTTTTGAATATAATATGGATATCACGATTACAACAGCGCATATGATAAAGGTTGTTATCATTCCCCAGTTCTTAGCATTATACTGAACAAGTACGGGAGCTGCAAGCAGAGATACCATATTGATAACTTTAATCATAGGATTAAGTGCAGGACCTGCAGTATCCTTAAGAGGATCACCAACGGTATCGCCAACAACGGCTGCCTTGTGGGCCTCGGAACCCTTTCCGCCGTACAATCCGTCTTCTATGGTCTTCTTCGCATTATCCCATGCACCACCGGTATTAGACATAAATACTGCTAAAAGCTGTCCGGAAACAATAACACCTGCCAGGAAGCCTCCAAGAGATTCTACTCCTAAAAGTATACCTACTACCAAAGGACTTAAAATTCCGATAAGCGCAAGTCCCAGAAGTTCTTTTTGAGCTGAAACAGTACAGATGTCAACCGCTTTCTGATAATCCGGTTTTACTTTTCTCTCTAATAATCCGGGTATTCTAAATTGTCTTCTTACTTCCTCTACTATCTTTGCTGCAGCTCTGGTAACCGCGTTAATAACGAGGGAGGAGAACAGCCAGGGAATACATGCTCCAATCAGAACGCCTACAAATACCTTAGGCTCAGATACTCTGATACCTGTGGCGGCGATTCTTAAGGATTCGCTGATATTCATCTGTCCCTGAATCTTTGTAATATCTGTTAAGAAGGAACCAAAAAGGGAAACGGCAGCAATAACAGCCGAGCCGATTGCAACACCCTTGGTGATTGCCTTCGTTGTATTACCGGTTGCATCCAGATGATCCATAACTTTTCTGGCTTCTTTGTCAAGGCCTGAAAGCTCTCCTATACCATTTGCATTATCAGCTATGGGGCCAAAAGAGTCCATAGCCACATTATTTCCGGTAAGGGTAAGCATACCGATACCTGTCATAGCTACACCATACAGTACATAAGTTATTCCCATTCCGTGATAAATCAAGGTAGAAGAAAGTATTGTAACAGCTATTACAATTGTCTGCCATACTGCACTTTCAAACCCTTCTGCAATACCACGCAGGAGAAGTGTTGCGGAACCGGTCTTGGAAGATGCAGCAATTTCCTTAACGGGTTTATAATGTGTATCCGTAAAGTATTTTGTAATTTCATCAAGAACAATGGCAAGGACTATACCAATACCTACTGAGAAGAATGCATTCCATTCTTTCATATAAAAATGCGCCAGCAACGCAAAGGAAACAAGACTGATTGCAGCAGAGATATAAAAGCCTTTATTAATGGAGGACAAAGCATTACTGCCTTTAAGTTCCTTTGAACCTCTTACTAAATATGTACCTATCATGGAAGAGAGTACCCCAATACCTCTTACCAGCAAAGGAAATACGATCCACTTCAAATCACCATTGTTAAGGTTCATTAGAGCAAGACCAAGAATAAGACCGGAAACGATGGTAACTTCATAGGATTCAAAGATATCCGCTGCCATACCGGCACAGTCACCAACATTATCGCCAACAAGGTCAGCTATAACAGCAGCATTTCTTTCATCATCTTCCGGAAGACCTGCTTCCACCTTTCCAACAAGGTCAGCACCTACATCCGCAGCTTTTGTGTAGATACCACCGCCCACTCTCATGAAAAGGGCTAATAAAGTACCGCCAAAGCCAAAGCCTAAGAGTGCATCCGGTGCGGCAATACCAAAAATCATGAATATCAGAGTACCGCCAAGAAGGCCTAAACCGTCAGTCAGCATACCGGTTATTGTTCCTGTCCTATATGCTATTTTAAGAGCTTCGCCAAAACTTCTTCTGGATGCAGAAGCAACACGAACATTACCCTCAACAGCCATTCTCATACCGAACTGTCCGACCATTAATGAGAAGCAGGCTCCCATAATAAAAGCAATAGCACGTCCGATACCGATAATGACTTTAACCGTCTCCTCGGACTTACCAGCAAAACGACTCATCGCTTCATCCGAAGGCGGAACAACATAAACAGATAAAAACAATACAACAGTAAGAATAGCAATAAGCGGTACAATTGTCTTTAGCTGCCTCTTCAGGTAAGTATCTGCGCCGACTTTGATAGCACCCCATACTTCCTGCATTTTAGCAGTTCCTTTGTCGTACTTCATAATTTGTCTTCTGAGTAGCAGAGCATATCCTAATCCCAGAAAAGAAATGAGAAGTACGCACCAGATTGCGACTATTTCAAAAGTAGTCGCATTTGCTAGATTTAACATTTAATAACTCCTCCTGTCACGTAATTAGTATAATATACATACGAATACAATTATATAACATTCATAATAAAAATGCTACCATATTCCATATAATTTTAAATATTTTTAAACATATTTTACAATCGATATTCCTTATAATTACATTACTTTTGACATATTATATATTATAATTCGATATTTTGTCTGCTTATTAGTAATATTATTGACTTTTTAGCTTAATTTTACCTAAATTTCCCTTATTTTAAATTAACTTTAAAGTACTCTTTGTTTATACTGCTTACAGTAAATCAAAAGACAAAAAAGGAGCTGCTGCAACTTAATCTTGCAACAGCTCCTAAGGTTTTGACAGGAGTTTAAACTATGTAATTACCAATTAACTTAATCAGCTCTTATTCATCCCCAGAAGAATTTGTGACCTTCTTATTAAACATATGAATCATAGGTATGGATATAATGGCCGCCGCAACAATTAAAAATAGATTCATCACCAAGGTCAGTGCACGGTTATGCTGGGATAATACTCCTCCTATAGCGCCGGCAGGAGCGCTGATAAGTAAAATAACAGCATAGATAAAACTGTTGATACCGGCACGTTCCATAGAAGGAATGCTTACCGACATAATTGACTCACATAAAGGTCCAAGAATAGCAATAGCCAGAGCCTGAAGGATTGCGGCTATAAAAACCGCCCCTATCATACCTGGACCAAATGCCGAGAATAACAATAATACCAGCAGCCCTGACAAATGCAATACGATTCCTGTAAGAAGCGGATTCTTTATACGCTTAATATTTATACGCGGAACAATTAAAATATAGGCCAATAACATTATAATTGATCTTACGAAGGGAAATACAGACAGCATAGAATCGCTTACATGATATCTGCTTGAAACAAACAGGCTCCAAAAAGTATCCTGTACGGTGTTAAAACAGGACAGCAGGGCTGCGAACAGAATACACAACAGCAGATGAGGCTCTTTAAGTGCGGCAAGAAATGCTTTCCACCCGGAAAAGGTTATTGAAAACACCGATTTATTCCTGCACTCTGTCATACGTTCTTTACCGATATTGCTCTCATATGTCAGCCGGTATTGCAGTAAAAACTTAACACTCATCATTATCATAGCCAGAAAATATAATCCGCGCATGACCGGCACCAGGGTATAATGCCCTATAAAAAGGCCTGCCACAGGTGACAGAAATCCGGAAGTAATACCTATGAGATTTAATATGGCATAGATGTTTACAAGCTGTTTATAATCTCCTTCTTCATAAATCAGACAACTAAAACAATTTCCCATTACCCGCCACATACTGTTAAAAAACACAGCCAGTAAAAAATAAGAATAATTCTGTGCCAATGCCCAAAACAGGCAAGGCACTGTCCAGCTGATAAGACCAAATACCAGCATCATCTTACGTCTTCCGAACTTATCCGTAATGGCACCGGAAAATAACCCCCACACCAGCTGCAGGATAAGTCCCAAGCTTGTAATAATTCCTATCCGGCTATCCTTTATCCCCAAAGCAGACATATACAGAGAGGCAAAGGGCAGAATAAGGTTATTGGGAACTGCCCAGAGAGGTTCTGTATAAACACAGGCCCTTTGATTTCCTTTAAGGGAACGAAGAGTTCTCCATAAAGGATGCGAATATTTCACGAATGATTCCTCCTTTATTAAAGAATGACATCAACTCCTTTCGCAAAACATTCACCGGCTCGTACCCCTGTTACAGATATTCTGCCAAACAATCCTTCCTTCATTTTTAATACCTCCCGCACTCTGAATTAATTACAATTAACATTCTTAATAGTATGTATTCTTAGGCTGTACAATCTGCGGATTATAGCCTTTCTTTTTTAAAGCCTGAACGATGACCTCTTTATGCTCATGTCCAAAGGTCTCCATGGTAATAGTCAGTTCCACTGCACTGTTACGGTTAATGGAAACGAATTGGTTGTGGTCCAGACGAATGATATTTCCCTGATTTTCAGCAATGACATTGGCTACATTTACAAGCTCACCGGGACGGTCCGGTAAAAGAACGGATACCGTAAAGATACGTCCCCTTTGAATAAGTCCGTGCTGTACCACAGAAGATACTGTGATGACGTCCATATTTCCTCCGCTGAGGATAGAAACCACCTTCTTTCCGGTGCAGTTTAAGTGCTTCAATGCTGCGACGGTTAAAAGGCCTGAGTTTTCCACTACCATCTTATGGTTTTCAATCATATCCAGAAAACTTACGATTAATTCCCTGTCATCAATCGTTATAATTTCATCAATATTCTTCTGAATATATGGGAATATATTGCTTCCGGGTGTTTTTACCGCTGTTCCGTCTGCTATGGTATCCACCTGAGGCAGGGTCACAACATGACCTGCCTTTAAGGATTCCTCCATACAGTTTGCACCTACAGGTTCTACTCCGATAACTTTGACACTTGGATTTAAGAGTTTTGCGAGGGTAGATACACCTGCCGCAAGGCCGCCTCCCCCGACAGGAACCAGAATGATATCAACGGTGGGAATTTCCTTGAAGATTTCCATCGCTATGGTACCCTGCCCGGTTGCAACTACTTCATCATCAAAAGGATGGATAAAGGTATAACCTTTTTCCTCGGCAAGTTTAAGAGCATACTGACAGGCATCATCGTATACGTTTCCATGCAGGATAACTTCCGCGCCATAGCTCTTGGTACGATTTACCTTAATAAGGGGAGTGGTGGTGGGCATTACAATAATGGCCTTTGCACCATATATCCTGGAAGCGTAGGCAACTCCCTGTGCATGGTTTCCCGCAGAGGCCGTAATAAGGCCCTTTTCCCTGTCTTCCTTGCTTAGGGTACTAATTTTATAATAAGCACCTCGCACCTTATAAGCACCGGTAAACTGCATATTTTCAGGTTTTAAAAATACCTTGTTTCCCGTAGTGTCAGAAAAATAATCGCTATAGATTAGTTTTGTTCTTAAAGTTACCCGCTTTACCGTTTCTGAAGCTTCCTCAAACTTATCCAATGTCATCATTTTGTATTCTCCTTTTAGTTAAACAGCGCGTTTACAAAATCACCTGCGTTGAATTTCTGTAAATCATCAATATGTTCTCCGATACCGATATATTTTACTGGTATGCCAAGCTCTGCCTGAATGGCAATTGCAATACCGCCCTTGGCTGTTCCGTCTAACTTAGTCAAAATAATGCCTGTAATATCTGCTATTTCTTTAAATTGCTTTGCCTGGGATAGTGCATTCTGACCGGTGGTTCCGTCCAGAACCAATAAAGTCTCCCTGTAGGCATCCGGATATTCTCTTGAGATTACCCTGTCAATCTTCTTCAGCTCTTCCATCAGGTTCTTTTTATTATGAAGTCTTCCTGCCGTATCACAGATAAGCACATCGGTATTTCTCGCCTTTGCAGAAGTTACGGCATCATAGATAACTGCCGCCGGGTCTGAACCTTCCTTCTGCGCAATAATTTCAACCCCTGCACGGTTAGCCCACTCGGTAAGCTGCTCAATGGCGGCGGCACGGAAGGTATCCGCGGCTGCTACCATTACTTTCTTGCCCTTATCCTTCAACTGCCCTGCAAGTTTACCTACGGAAGTTGTCTTTCCTACTCCGTTAACACCGATTAAAAGCACAATTGACTTCTGGCTTTCAAATTCATAGGCAGCTTCCGTTACCTTCATCTGTTCCATGATACTCTGCATTAACAGTTCCTTGCATTCTTTCGGTTCCTTTATCTTTGCTTCTTTTACTTTCTGCTTTAAATCGGATATGATGGAACCCGTGGTGTTAATACCAATATCCGCCATAATAAGAATCTCTTCCAGCTCTTCATAAAACTCGTCATCAATACTTGAAAATCCGCTGAATATAGATTCAATACCAGCTACTATATTGTTCCTTGTCTTTGAGAGTCCTTCAACCAGTCTGCCAAAAAAGCCTTTCTTATTCTCTCCCATCCTTACCTCTCTTCCCGTCCTAAAATCACAAGGCATTCTGCCTCTCCAACACTTCTCTGCTGTCGTGAGCCATTCTACCCTGCAGAGCATTCAGTCTCCTGCATCTTGCGCAGAGCAAAATATTCTACAGGGCATTTTGCTCTGCAAGGTATGCCTGCCTCCAGGACATAAACTAGCATTATTTATCCAAATCATTTTCTATGAGGTTTACTGATACCAGAGCGGATACACCCTTTTCCTGCATTGTGATACCATACAGAACATCTGCGGCATTCATTGTACCTCTTCTATGTGTTATTATAATAAACTGTGTATCCTTTGTAAGCTTATGAAGGTATTTTGCAAAACGCTTCACATTGGCATCATCCAAAGCCGCTTCAATCTCATCCAGGAGACAAAATGGAGACGGCTTTAAGTTCTGAATGGCAAACAACAAGGATATGGCAGTCAGTGCCTTCTCTCCACCGGATAACTGCATCATATTCTGCAGCTTCTTTCCCGGTGGCTGGGAGGTTATAATAATGCCTGCTTCCAGAACATCCTCACCTTCCGTTAATTCCAGTGTTGCCCGTCCTCCGCCGAATAATTCCTTGAACACCAGGTCAAATTGCACTTTAATCAGTGCAAATTTTTCATTGAACTGGTTTCTCATCTCATCATCCAGCTCCTGTATGATATGTATCAGAGTTTCTTCCGCTTTTTCAATGTCCTCTTTTTGTCCCTTTAAAAACAAGAAACGCTCGGAAAGATTCTTATAATCTTCAATGGCATTAATATTGACGTCGCCGAGACCTTTCATGCTTCCCTTTACTTCGCCGATTCTTTTTCTTACAAAGGTTGAATCAATGCTGCCAAGAAGTTCTGCATCCATGGTTTCCAGAACATTATGCAATGTGAGCTCGTATTCCTCCCACATGTAATCCTTTCGCTCATTTAACTGCTCCTCCAGACGTTCTAACTGGCCGTTAAGACGGTATATTTCCTTATCCAGATTAATAATTTCCTTGGAGAGTTCTTCTCTGCGTTCAAAAAAGGATTTATGTGTTACGGATACTTCTTCTTTCTTCAACTGAAGTTCTTTTATCTGTTCTTCCAGTTTTTGAATCTCGATTGCAAACTGCTTTATCTTTTCCTCACCGGTCAGAATTGCTTCCTGCTTGGTATTGTATTGCAGCAGAGAGTCTTCCCTGCTCTTTCTGATGGTATTTTCTTCATCATACAGTTTTTCCAGATCACGTTTAACTCTTTTTATATTTTCAAGGAGATGCTGGTTATTCTGTTCAAAGGCAGACATTTCAGCTTTTAGCGAGGAAACCCTTTCACCGATTTCCTGCTCTGAAACCTTTACCTCTTCCAGCTTCCTGTTCATCTCATCAATTCTTTGTTCATTTTCCCTGCTTTTTTCTTCATTTAAAACAAGGCTTTCTTTTAAGGTATTAATATTTTTATTTAATTCTATACTCTGAAGTTCAATTTGATTGATCTCATTTGTAATTTCTTCGTAAACCAGGCTTAATTCCTGTTTCTTCTTTTCATTTTGGGACAGATGGAGCTTATTGGTATTTTCCTCAAGGTAAATTCCTTGCAGAATCTGTTTCCTGTCTTCTATTTCCTTTAGGACTGTCTGTATCCCCTGATTCAGCCCTTCACGGCTGGCTGCAAGTTCTCTTCCTTCATTTTTTAAGAGGGCTATCTTCTCCTCCAGGTCCTCTATTTCACGTCTTCTGCTAAGAAGATTACTGGAGTTCTTATAAGCTCCTCCGGATAGGGAACCACCGGGACTTAAGAGTTCTCCATCCAGGGTAATGATACGTAAGGTATAGTTATATTTTTTTGCAATTGCCAGCGCATTGTCTATATGGTCAACCACCAGGCTTTTGCCAAGCAAGAACTGCATCAGACCTTTAAAACGTTCTTCCGTCTTTACCAGTGTATTGGCCAAACCAATTACACCTTTTTCTTCCAGGTATCTTTGCTGTCCGTAACTTTCCTTTACCGATATACTGGTAAGAGGAAGGAAGGTCGCTCTTCCGTACTTATTCCGCTTAAGATACTCTATTAATTCCTTTGCCGTTGCTTCTTTATCGGTTACAATATTTTGTATGCTGCCGCCTAAAGCAGTTTCCACGGCGGTTTCATATTTAGGCTCTGTTTTAATGATATCCGCAACAACTCCAATGATTCCGGGTGTGTCTTTCTTCTCCATGATCTTTCGGATACTGTTGCCATAACCCTCATAGCGCTCTGTCAGATTCTTCAGGGCTTCAAGCTGGGAAAAACCGGTATGATAGGCCTGCTGCTTCTTTTGTATTTCCTCTTCAATCCCTTTTAACTGCTCCCGGTATTCTGTAAGCTTTTCCTGAGATAATGCAGTGGTCTTCTGATTCTCTTCTATCTTAATCCGAAGTTTTTCTAATTCAGCGGCTATCTTCTGTATTTCCAGATCTGTAACAGCTTCTTCACTTTTATTACGAAGGAGCTTCTGTGTCAGCTCTGTCTTCTTAATATTGTTCTGCTCAAAAATAGTTTCATAACGCTGCAGATTCGTTTTTATACCGGAATTCTCACTTAAGAAATCAAATATCTCGCCATGAAGACTTTCCGTAAGCCTGGTATCTTCTTTTATCCTGCTGCGTATTTCTTCCAGGAGCAGAATATCCTTTGCCTGTTTCTCATCCAGTTCATCCATTCTGGTATCCAGGGAATTCTTTTCCCCCACATAGTCTTCCTGCTCAGCGGATTTTACCTTAATCTCTTCTGTAATGACCTGAAGTCTGGAATCATAATGGGCATCGTTCTGTTTAATGGACAGGAGCTGCTCTTTTAAAACTTTTATTTCGCCTTCTGTCTTTTCCTGCTCCAGACGCTTATCGCTCTGCGCTGCTTTCAGGCCCTCTAAAGAAACATTGTACCCTTCTATTTCACTCTCTAAGCGTTCAAACTCTTCCTTCATATGCTCTGACTTTTCATTGGCACTCTGAAGTGAAGCATTTGCTATGGCAAGTCTGTCACCGGTCTGTTTCTTTGCTTCTGAATTTTTTTCATTTTCCAGTAAGAATAATTGTATATCAAGTTCCTTTAATTCGTCTCTTAACTTCAGATATTCTCTTGCTACAGCCGATTGCTTCTCTAAAGGACCGACCTGCTTCTCAATTTCAGAAAGTATGTCCTGGATTCTGCTTAAGTTTAAGCGTTCCTCTTCCAGATTGTGGTTAGCCGCAGCCCTTCTTTTCTTAAACTTTACGATTCCGGCAGCCTCATCGAATAATTCTCTGCGGTCTTCCGGTTTCCCGCTTAATATTTTCTCTATTTGTCCCTGTCCGATAATAGAATAGCCTTCTTTTCCGATACCGGTATCCAGAAACAGCTCCTGCATATCCTTTAGCCTGCAGCTGCTCCCATTTAAAAGATATTCACTTTCACCTGAACGATAGACCCTTCTGGCTACGGTTACTTCATCATATTCTATGGGAAGTTTATGGTCTTCGTTGTTTATGGTCAGTGCAACATAGGCATATCCCAAAGGCTTACGCGTCTCCGTACCGGAGAAAATAACATCCTCCATTTTGGCTCCACGTAATTGCTTTGCACTTTGCTCTCCTAATACCCAGCGTACTGCATCTGCCACATTACTCTTACCGCTGCCGTTTGGCCCTACAATTCCGGTAATCCCGTCATGAAATTCAAAAATAATTTTATTGGCAAAGGATTTAAACCCATATACTTCAATACTTTTTAAATACATAGTTACTCCCGGTTATTTTTATTTTGTTTGGGGAATGAGATTTTTCTTGCGATTTATCTTCAAGATAGAATCATAGGCAGCCTCTTGTTCAGCAGCTTTTTTGGTCTTACCGACCCCTGTCCCAAGTCTGATATTCTTAACCAGAGCTACAACAGTAAACTGCTTATTATGATCCGGGCCTTCTTCTTTGACTAATTCATAGGATAGTTGTTCTTTATATTCACTTTGGACGATTTCCTGCAAGATAGTCTTGCTATCGAAAAAGAGCTTCTTATTTTCTATATCTGATAAAATAAAACGTAAAATAAACTCTTTTGCATTAGTAAAACCACCATCTATATAAATAGCCCCTATTATTGCCTCAACCGTATCAGAAAGTATGGAAAATCTCTCCTTGCCGCCTGTTGCCGCCTCCCCCTTACCGAGCAACAGATAATTTCCAACATTCATATCTATGGCACAATTTGCAAGAGTCTGCTCACATACCAGCCTTGCTCTTAATTTCGTTAGTTCCCCTTCCGGCATTTTAGGATTGTTCTGATATAAAAACTCGCTGGTGATGAGTTCTAATACCGCGTCACCTAAGAATTCAAGCCGTTCATTGTTTTCAAGCTTATTAAGCCTTTTTTCATTGGCATAGGAGCTATGGGTCAATGCACGTTTTAAGATCATACGGTCCCTGAAACGGTAGTCTATTTCTTCTTCAAACTTTCGTAGTCTTTCTAAAATCAATTCTTCCGATTTATTCATTGTATTCCTCCTTTTCCGCAAGTATTTTAATGGTTCATTATTATAAAAAGAACCCTTTAAAAGGGCAAAACCCTCATAGAAGGGTATGCCCTGTTTACAAGGGCAAAACACTTTTACAAGGGCAAAACCTTCTAAAAGGGAAGAACCCTTCTATAAGGGAAGAACCCTTTTAAAAGGGTACATATGCAGCATTAATCTTTCTATTAATTCAGTGCGTTTTTAATCTGCTCTACCGCATCACTAACGGTTACAATATTCTCAGCTTCTTCATTGGCAATTTCAATGTCGAATTCTTCCTCTATACCCATTATGATTTGGAAGATATCAAGGGAATCGGCTCCTAGATCATCAACAAATGTTGTCTCCATTGTAATTTCGTCCTCATCCACATTTAAAACTTCACTGATTATTTTTTGTAATTTTTCAAATTCCATAACATTCACCTTTCTTTTCTATTCTTCTTCCAGATGCATTCTTATTTTATCATTAATATTCTGCTCTGTAAAAGTAATACACTGAATAATTGAATTCTTGATTTCATTACTGGTAGAATTCCCGTGGGCTTTCACCACCAGACCGTTTAAACCAAGCATAGGTGCTCCGCCATATCCGGATGCATCAAATGACTTCAATGTTTCTTTCAAAGCCGGTTTACACAACAGCGCACCAATTTTGCTCTTTGTTGTACTCATTAAACCTGCTTTTATTTTACCAATTAAGGTACTTCCAAGACCTTCATATAATTTGAGTATTACATTACCCACAAAAGCTTCGCATACGATTACATCCGCACCGCCTTTGGGTATCTCTCTTGCTTCGATACTGCCGATAAAATTTATGTCATTACAATTCTTAAGCAACGGGAAAGTTTCCTTTACCAGCATGTTACCTTTTTCTTCTTCTGCACCTATGTTAACAATGGCAACTCTCGGATTCTTGATTCCTACAATATTCTCCATGTAAACAGAGCCCATCTTGGCAAACTGTACCAGATGTGAAGGTCTTGCATCTACATTGGCTCCGCAATCAATTAACAAGGATACACCACTCTCTGTGGGAAGTAATGGTGCAAGGGGCGGCCTGTCAATACCCTTGATTCTTCCTACAATCAATTGTCCGCCAACTAACACTGCTCCGGTACTTCCGGCTGAAACAAATGCATCTGCTTCACCGTTCTTTACCAAATTCATTGCGACAACGATAGAAGAATTCTTCTTCCTCCGAATAGCCATTACAGGGGCTTCATCGTTGGTTATCACATCTTCTGCATGGATAATCGATAAACGCTCCTTGTCATAATCAATGCCGTTTAATTCTGCGTTAATGGCTTTTTCCTGACCAACCAGGACAATCTTAATGTCCTTTCTTTCTTTCAAAGCCTCCAGCGCACCCTTAACAATCTGGACAGGCGCATAATCACCGCCCATTGCATCGACTGCAACTTTTACAACTCTATCCATATTACCTCTTTCCTGAATATCTAATCATTCACTGGATATTCGTTAATCGGTAGTTGAAAAAACCTCTTTTGTTTTCTCAACCCAACTCCATTTGTGAAAATCAAATAGCAGATTTGATTCTCTTGAATTAGCAGCTGAAAATGAACTCTTCAACTTTTTTGGGTTTGTAAAAATCTTACCCAGCCAGTATCTATACACAATATACTAGATATCATTATAAAAATCAACTATAAAATATCAAAAAAAAGTGATATTCCTGAGTCAGTCACAAGTCTTACAGGTTACTGAAAGAATCAGCAAGTATCCTGTCATAAACCACTGACATGACTCGAAATATCACATATGTGATAAATAGTATTATATCTTTTTATAGAAAAATGATTTGTAAGTGGCAAACTGTAGGTTCTGAGGCTGTATAATCTGTTCTGTGCTGCCTACAAAAAGGATAGCTTCCTTCTTTAAAGCGGCATTGAAACTCTTATATATTTTATCCTTAGCCTCTTCTGTGAAATAAATAAGTACATTCCGACATATAATCAAGTCACAATTAGAAGGATATTCATCCTTTAACAGATTGTGCTGCTTGAATTCCACACAGGCTTTTATACTGTCGGAAATCTGATAGGTAGAACTGTTAATCTCCGTGAAATACTTCTTTTGAAATTCTTCCGGCAGGCCTTTCAGGCTCTTTATATTATATAAGCCAATTTTGGCTTTTTCTAATATCTGTCTGTCAATATCCGTAGCGATTATCTTGATACGGGACAAGGGCATGAATTTCGATAAAAGCATTACCAAAGAATAGGGTTCATCTCCTGTGGAACAGGCTGCACTCCAAATCTTTAAGGTGTTTCCGAATTTGCTAAAAAGATAAGGCAGTACTTCCTTTTCTAACAATACCCACTGTTCCGGATTACGGTAAAATTCCGACACATTAATTGTAAGATAATTGACGAATTCTTCAAACATCACCGGACTTTTCTTAATAAAATCTACGTATGCATTATAAGTTTCGATCTTATGCTTGGCAATTAATGCATCAATTCTTCGCTTCATCTGACGTTCTTTATATAGATTAAGGTCAATCTTAGTCAGCTGATAAATCTGGGTCTTAAAGGATTCATAACTATCCGTCAAACAGATACACTCCTATCTTTTGTATTGATGCACTTCATTATTCCTGAGAATCTTCTTCTGAAGAAAGACCTGCCTCTTCAACTACATTATCCAATGCTTTGATGCTTAAGCTGATTTTCTTTTCATCGCTGTTAAAATCAACTACTCTTGCAGTGATTTCTTCACCGATCTTTAAAACATCAGCGGGTTTCTCTACATGCTCTTTTGAAATCTGGGAAACATGAAGAAGTGCATCAACACCTGGCTCTAATTCAACGAACGCGCCAAAGTCGGTCATTCTTGCAACTCTTCCAAGAACTACATTGCCAACGGCATATTTTTCAGAAGCTTTGATCCAGGGATTTTCATCTTCAAATTTAAGGCTGAGTGCAATCTTCTCACCGGCAATATCTTTGATAAGAACTTTAACTTTATCGCCCACTTTGAATACCTTCTTAGGATTCTCAACTCTGCCCCAGGACATTTCAGAGATATGAAGAAGTCCGTCAGCGCCGCCTAAATCAATGAAAGCACCAAAGTCTGTAACATTCTTAATAGTTCCTTCTACTGTCATACCGGGTTTAATTCTTTCAAACAGTTCCTTCTGTAAAATCTGCTTCTTAGCAACGATTAACTGCTTGCGGTCACCGATAATTCTTCTCTTCTTGGGATTGAATTCAGAAATAACAAATTCAATCTCTTGTCCTGCATACTTCTCAAGATTCTTCTCATATCCGTCAGATACAAGGCTTGCAGGGATAAATATTCTTGTTTCATCAACAATTACGCTAAGACCGCCTTCCAGTACGGAGGTAACCTTTGCAGTTAAAACTTCTTTATTGTTGAATGCTTCTTCCAGTCTCTTACTTCCTTTTTCAGCGGCCAGTCTCTTATAGGTCAACAGAACTTGTCCTTCTCCGTCATTTACCTTTAATACTTTAGCCTGTAAAGGGTCACCTTCTTTTACGAGGGTAGTCAAATCAACACCGGGGGTGTTTGTGAATTCACTTCTGGTTATGATTCCGTCAGCTTTGTAACCTATATTTAAGACGATTTCGTCTTCTTTTACACGTATTACAGTGCCCTCTACAACCTCTCCGTTTTGTATTGTTTTTAATGATTCCTCCAATAATTGCTCAAAACTCATTTCTGACATGCAGTATGAACCTCCTTGATAATATTGTTTGGGGTTGAAGCCCCTGCTGTAATACCTACGCTACGAAAAGATTTGAGTATGTCCAAATCCAGGTCTTTCAGTGTCTGTATATAGTAAGTATTTTCACATTCAGCTTTTGATATTTCGTACAGTTTTTGGGTGTTAGAACTGTGCCTGTCTCCAATAACAATCATAGCGTCAGAAGCCTTGGCAAGTGTTTTTGCCTCGGTTTGGCGCTCTTTTGTAGCATTACATATTGTATTTATAACAATTATATCATAACCCTTTTTAGATATAATTTCAACTATATCTTGAAAATTATTGTAGTTAATTGTCGTCTGAGCCACTATACATATGTCTGTATCCACCGGTAAATCAAAGGTCTGTGCATCTTCTTTGGTTTCAAGAACTGTATAATTATTCAAACACCAGCCCGTGATACCCTGTACTTCAGGGTGTGATTTGCTGCCTACAATAATGATATGCCTGCCTTGCTCCGTCTGCTCTTTTACTATTTTATGAATCTTAAGCACAAATGGGCAGGTGGCATCAACCAGATTCAGGTTGCGGCTTTTGATGATGTCGTATATCTTCTCGGGAACACCATGGGATCGTATGATTATTGTACCCTCCCCCAAGGTTTTTAATTCCTCTTCTGAATTAATCAGATGTACTCCCTTATCTGTCAGATCCTTTATGACTTCATCATTATGTATGATAGGTCCATAAGTATATACCTTATCACCTTTTTTTATTTCTTCATAAACAGCGTCTACCGCGCGTTTTACACCAAAGCAAAAGCCGGCAGTATCTGCTAAAACTACCTTTTCCAAGGAGAACCTCCTTCCGGCAAGCTTTTAACAGTCCGATTCGGTAAATATGGACAGACTATAAAGGTATTTTCACTGAACGGAAACTGCTTTTTTGTACAGTGAAATGATAGCAGCAGCTACTTCGTCTATTGACATATAAGAACAATCCAGAGCAACTGCATCTTCTGCCTTCTTTAAAGGAGAAACCTCTCTGTTCATATCCTGATAATCCCTTGCAACAATATCTTTTTCAATTTCTTCTATATTACAGGATATTCCCTTCTCCGTCAATTCCTTAAATCGTCTTTCCGCTCTTACTTTTGAATCTGCCGTAAGATAGACTTTTAAGTCGGCGAAAGGAAGAACCACTGTTCCGATATCTCTGCCATCCATGATAACATGGGAGGATTCTGCGATCTTTTTCTGAAGCTCAACCATTTTCTCCCGGACAGCTTTTACTTTTCCAACGGCAGATGCCATCTTTCCGGCTTCTTCCGTACGAATATGGTCTGTTACGTTTTCCCCGTTTAAATATATCTGCTGCCTGCCATCTTCATATTTCAGTTGAATGTCAGCTTTTTGAACTGCCGCTTTAAGATCGGCTTCATTTTCTACATCAATACCATTCCTGACAGCCAGCAGGCCAATTGCACGGTACATGGCTCCCGTATCAACATAGATAAACTGTAGTTCTTTTGCAACAAGCTTTGCAATCGTGCTCTTGCCGGCTCCTGCCGGACCATCGATAGCTATATTGTAATACTTTTGTTCTTTTTGCATATTAACCCTTTCGTGAATATCAAATCTTTGATTTGATATTCCTGAATCCGTAATTGAAAAAATTATCTTTTGTTTTTCAACCTAACCTCTTTGTGAATATCGGTATTTTTAAAAGGATGCAGCTATACGGAGATTCCTGCAAGATATGCTGTTGACCAGGCTATCTGAAGATTAAATCCCCCTGTCAGAGCATCAAGGTCTAAAACTTCTCCGATATAGTATACCCCGGATATAAGCTTTGATTCCATGGTGGAGGGATTGATTTCCTTTACAGCAATTCCGCCTTTTGTAATAACAGCTTCATTGTAATCCCTTAATCTCTCAATATGAAGAGGCATGGCTTTTAAGACATCTACCAACTGCTTTCTCTCTTCTTTTGTAATAAGATTGACTTTTTTTTCAGGGTCAATTTTACTTAATGTTATTATAGCTTGAATCATCTTGCGTGGCAAGAGCTGATCAAGCGCATTCTTATATTGTTTATTCTTAAATTCATCAAAATCTCTTAATATTCTGGCATCCAGCTGTTCCCTGGCAAGAGCCGGCTTTAAATCAATCGACAAAGTAAGCTCGTCCTTTCCCATATGGGGCACCAAAAAGCTGCTGGCACTTAAGATAACCGGTCCGCTCACACCAAAGTGAGTAAAGAGAAGTTCTCCAAAATCCGAGTATAGAGTTTTTCCCTGGTTCGTAACCGTGATTTCGATATTCTTAAGGGATAGCCCCTGCAGTTCTTTCACAAGGTCGATTTCCTTTATATTCATCGGTACAAGAGAAGGATTAAGCTTGGTAACAGAATGTCCCATTGCTTTCGCAAACCGGTAGCCATCACCGGTGGATCCGGTGGAAGGATAGGACAGGCCGCCTGTCGCTACAATTACCTTGCCGGCATAGATTTTTTCCGACGTATTCTTAATAAGAACTCCCTTCGCCGCAGCGTCTTCTGTAAGAATCTGCTCCACCTCACATTGATATCTGATTTCTACGTGAAGTTTTTTTAATTCTCTTAACAGCGCGCCGATTACATCCGAAGATTTATCCGACTCCGGAAAGACTCTTCCGCCTCTTTCAATCTTGGTCTTTAATCCAAGCTGCTCAAAGAAGTCAATCACATCATAATTATTGCATCCATAAAAAGCACCGTAAAGGAATTTGGGATTACTCATGACATTCTTAAACAAATCCTCCATATCACAGGCATTGGTGATATTACAACGGCCTTTCCCTGTTATATAGAGCTTTTTGCCGGCTTTATCGTTTTTCTCCAATAACAGGACCTCATGTCCGTTTCTGGCAGCGATTATTGCTGCCATCATGCCGGCAGCTCCGGCTCCTATTACTATTACCTTTTCTTTATCCTTACTCATTTTATCTCCCATATACTTTTAATTTCTACACTAACTATTATCTCTTTTTCAACGTACCTCAAGATTGGACCGAGGATTTCGCAGGTACAATCTTGTGTGAAAATTGTCTTCTGATTTTCACACGAACTATTATCTCTTTTTCAACGCGCCTCAAGATTGGACCGAGGATTTCGCAGGTACAATCTTGTGTGAAAATTGTCTTCTGATTTTCACAACGCAACTCTCATAAAAAAGAGGCATAAGCCTCTTTTTTTCTGTCATATTATTTTGACTTACTACCGTCCAGATAAACAGAATTCAGTCCAAAGGAAAGATTATCTGACTTATATTCTTTTCCTTCTATACGGAAAATCACTTTAGGATATTCCAGAAGGTTGTCTACCAGGCTTTGTGCAATTGCATCCAGAATGGTTGTTTCAACCGTTAAATCGACCTGAACAACAGGTGGGGCATCAGAGAGAAAACTTACAATAACCGTATCCTTTTCTGTTGTTACGCTATCAATTCCCACATCAATTAACCTTTCTGCTAAAGAGTCCGCTACCTTATCAACGATAAATTCCGGTGTAATCTTTGTATCTTCGCTTACAAATGCCGATACGGATTCCACATCCTGTGTATTTTCGTTCATGGTATAGATGGAGATTTCTTTTGTAGCAGTCGGTGTTACTGTGGCTTTGGCAGTTTCTTTGTCCTGCGCGGCGGAAGGTGTTACGATTGTAATGGAAGAATCTTTTTTAAGCTCTACCTTTTTCGTGCATGCCGTTGTTAATACGATTAAAAATAAAACCAGGATTACAGTAAGTTTCCTTGTCGTATTTTTCATTCTAATCACTCCTACTGATTTACCAAACATAGGCATAACATCTATACTCACTCCATTTATTATAATAGGTGCCAAGTATGTCATTTTTATGTTAAAACCTTGTTTTTTATACAGCAGAAATTCTCATTTTCATATCCAGATTCTAGGAACATCCGATTATTTCTATATACTGAGTTTATTTAACTTTTTCAAAAGCTTTTACCAATGTGGTACGCAGGAAATCAAGAGCTGAAATGACCGTATATTCTCTTACCTTCTGTCTGTTTCCTTTAAAACGAAATTCTCTTACTTCTGTCTTTCCATCCAGGCAGCATCCGATATATACGAGACCGACCGGCTTGCTCTCAGTGCCGCCTTCCGGTCCGGCAATTCCAGTTACCGAAAGAGCCGCTCTGCTTCCTGCTGTCTTAGCTGCACCTGCCGCCATTTCCTCCGCTGTTTCTTCACTGACAGCTCCATACTTTTTCAGTGTATCTTCGGATACGCCCAGGTACTTCATTTTGGCTGTATTGGAGTAGGTTATAAATCCTTCTTCAAAAACAGAAGAAGCCCCGGAGACATTCACAAGTCTTCCGGCTAGAAGTCCGCCTGAACAGGATTCAGCAGTAGAAAGTGTAATACCATTCTTTGTTAACAGCTTTATGACTGCTTCTTCTATGGTCACTTTTTCATCCGTAGTATAGATATGGATTCCAAAACGCTTCTTCAATTCCTCAACAACAGGTGCCGTAAGAATCTTACCCTCTTCCTGCGTAGCCGCCAGGGCGGTAACGCGAAGATGAACTTCTCCGTTCTTAGCATAAGGCGCTATGGTAGGATTGGTCTGGGAATCTATCATATCTTTCACCATAGTTTCGGCTTTGCTTTCACCGATACCGCAAATCTTGACCATCTCTGAATACAGGACATGTTCTGAAAGGCTTTTCAGGTAAGGAGCAATGGACTCTTCAAACATGGGAATCATCTCGCCGGGAGGTCCGGGCATTAGTATGATGATTTTTCCTTCCTCTGTTTTTACAATTAGTCCGGGCGCCGTTCCGTTGTTATTATCTACGACCTGACAGCCTTCTATAATAAGTGCCTGCTTCCAGTTGTTTTCCGTAATATCTTTTCTGTCTCTTCCTTTAAAGTACTCTTCGATTCTGTTCCTTGAATTAGTGTCTTCCACCAGCCTGCGCTCTAATACCTTGGCTGTAACTTCCTTCGTCAGGTCATCTTCTGTGGGACCAAGCCCTCCTGTAAGGATTATAATATCACTGCGGGATAAGGCGGTTTTTATTACACCGCTTAGTCTCTCTTCGTTGTCGCCTACAGAAATCTGATAATAATTCGACATTCCAAGTGCGGCACATTTTTCTGCCAGGAAACTTGCATTGGTATTTACAATATTCCCAAGCAATATTTCCGTTCCTACACTAATAAATTCAACTGTCATGAGCGATCCCTTCATTCTGCTTTCATTATTTCTTATCTGACAGTACATTTTTGTTCTTAATCATATAGTCAATCAGAGATATTACTGTCAATACCAGTGAAAGATAGATAAATATCTGTTCCAGTACATGAAATATGGGGTTATCAAAGTGAAAGATCAAAAGAACTGCCATTATCATCTGCGCTGTGGTCTTAAACTTTGCAATATAGCTTGCAGCTATTACCACTCCGTTATCTGATGCTACCAGACGAAAACCGCTGATAATAAATTCTCTGGAGATAATAACGATTATAATCCAGGCCGGAACCAGCCCCAGTTCTACAAAGCAGATAAGTGCCGCTGAAACCAGCAGTTTATCAGCAAGGGGATCGGCAAATTTACCAAAGTTCGTAACCAGATTGTTCTTTCTTGCCAGATATCCATCCAAAGCATCGGAAAGGGAAGCTACAATAAATATGATTCCCGCAATGTACTTACCTCCGGTAATGCCCGGTACCAGAAAAAATATCAGAAATACCGGTATCATACAGGCTCTTGCTATGGTGATTTTGTTAGGAAGATTCATCTTATTCATCCTTATACCCATTGCATTCCGCAGGCTTGCCCGCGAAATTGCCACAAATAATTTGGAGTGAAAGAATCTTTATGTGGCAATCCTTTCAATTTAGATTTTCTTTCACCCATGTTTTCCCTTCACTTCTTATCTTAAAGGAATTTTACTTAATTTACAAGTTCAGCAACCAGATCATATCCTCTTGCTTCAGTCACAACAGCTTCAACAAACTCACCGGACATTATCATGGCCCTTGTAGGAATAAAGATATATCCATCCACATTGGGAGCATCCATGTAGGTTCTTCCGATATAGACGTTTCCGCTGTCCATTCCGTAATCATCAAGGGACTCTTCCGGAAGCTTTCCTTCAATTAATACTTTTAATCGATCGCCGATCTTTTCTTCCGACTTTTCAAATGCAATCTTTTGCTGTAATTCCATGATTTCTTTCTGACGCTTAACTTTTACAGGTTTTCTTATCTGAGAAGGCATCTTGGCAGCAGGAGTATCTTCTTCCTTGGAATAGGTGAACACTCCAAGTCTTTCAAATCCCATCTCTTTTACAAAGGCTTTCACTTCCTCGTGATTTTCATCCGTTTCACCGGGGAAGCCGGTAATTAAGGTTGTCCGGATTGCAATATCCGGTATTTCTCTTCTTAATTTTTCAATCTTAGCCGTTAATTCTTCCTTGGTCGTACGTCTTCCCATCTTCTTTAAAATCTCATCGCTGGCATGTTGGATTGGGATATCCAGATAATGGCAGATCTTACTTTCGGACTTTATGACTTCAATCAGTTCATCGGTAATCTCTTCCGGGTAGCAATAGAGAATTCGAATCCACTCTATTCCCTCTATCTTACATAGTTCTTTTAAAAGTTTATGCAGTGATTTCTCCTGGTAGATGTCTTTTCCGTAAAGAGTGGTCTCCTGGGCTACCAGAATCAGTTCCTTTACTCCGTTATCAGCCAGCTCTCTTGCTTCCTCCAGTACTTCTTCCATAGGCCTGCTCTGATAATTGCCTCTCACCTTCGGAATAATGCAGTAAGTGCAATGCTTATCACAGCCTTCCGCAATCTTTAAATAAGAAAAGTATCCGCCTGTAGTATTAATTCTCTTATGCTTCTGGTGCTTGTTATTATCATCATCATCATCTATTTTAACGGACTTGCTTCCCTTTAATACCTCATCAATGACAGAAGCAATTTCGTCGTACTTCTTAGTACCTACCACACCGTCCACTTCCGGAATTTCATTTAAAATATCCTGCTTATAGCGTTGTGCAAGACATCCTGTTACAATCAATCCCTTTAATATACCATTCTTCTTATATTGCCCCATTTCCAGAATGGTATTAATACTTTCTTCCTTGGCATCATTTATAAAGCAGCAGGTATTTACAATAATAATATCCGCCTGTCTTTCATCGTCCGTTATGGTAAAACCGTAATCTTTTACAATTCCAAGCATTATCTCACTGTCCACCAGGTTTTTGTCGCATCCCAGCGAAACAAAAAATATATTCATTCATTTCCTCATTTCTACTCTGCAGTTTATGCATCCTATGTTTTTTGTTACCTTTGACATTTTAACAGTTTTTTGTAGAAAAGGAAACAGTTATTTTTAATCTGATTTTAATTGACTTTTATCCTTTTTTTGTTAAGATAAAAGAAATTACACGAAAGGTATGAAATCTATGAAAAAAACGCGAAATGTCATTATTAGTCTAATCGCCGCTCTTCTGATATTATTTATTTATTATTATATCACACTTCCGGCTGTGAATGTACACTCCCACGGCTTCTGGTTCTTTATCATCACTGCCCTGATTGTACTGACTCTCGTTATCGGCTTTGCCCTTAACAGGAAAGATAAGTTTATTACCAGTCCGGGAGATTTTCTAAAGGGTCCTTTTATAAAGATCTCTTTGACCCTGACCATTGCCGTTATCCTCTTTTATATCGGAGGAGCGCTTTTGTCCTCTCCTATTATTAATTCCTCAAAATACCAAAAACTTCTTGCGGTAAAGGAAGGGGACTTTAAAACAGATATCAAAGAAATCTCTTATTCCGAAATTCCTGTTCTGGACAAAGCTTCCGCTACCCTTTTAGGTTCCAGAAAGATGGGAAGTATCACGGAATATGTATCCCAGTTTGAGGTAGCGGACGATTACACTCAGATTAACTATAAAGGAGTTCCCACCAGAGTCACTCCTTTACAGTACGGTAACACCATTAAATGGCTTACCAATCACAAAAACGGTATTCCCGCTTATATGAGTATTGATATGACTACCGAAAATGTGGAACTGGTGAAATTATCAAAAGGTATTAAATACTCCAAGTCCGACCATTTCGGCAGATATTTAAACCGTTATCTGCGTTTCCACTACCCGGCTTATGTTTTCGCTTCCTATAACTTTGAAATTGATGAATCCGGTGTGCCTTACTGGGTATGCCCTGTTAAGAGCTACTCCATCGGCCTGTTCGGCGGTGAGACTATCGGAAAAGTAGTTCTTGTAAATGCCATTACCGGTGAACTGAAAAGCTATAAGGTCGCTGATGTTCCCCAATGGGTAGACCGTGTTTATTCCGCTGATCTGCTGATACAGCAGTTTAACTACTATGGTACTTTAAAACATGGCTATCTGAATTCTGTTTTTAGTCAGAAGGATTCCCTGCAAACTACCCAGGGATATAACTACATCGCCCTGGAGGATGATGTATGGGTATATACCGGTGTTACTTCCGTAGGCCAGGATGAATCCAATGTAGGATTTGTTCTTATGAACCAAAGAACTGCTGAGACCAGATACTACCCCATATCCGGTGCCGAAGAATACTCGGCTATGGCCTCTGCGGAAGGTCAGGTACAGCATTTAGGTTATACCGCAACCTTCCCGTTACTGCTTAATATCGGCGGAGAACCTACCTATTTTATTGCTCTTAAAGATGCCGCCGGACTTGTCAAGAGCTATGCTATGGTAAACATCGCAAGATACCAGATCGTAGCAACCGCTGAAACCATTAAGGAGTGCGAACGCCAGTATCTGCAAAAGCTTCAGGATGATAATATCATTCAGGAAGATACCGACAGTCTGCAATCGACCTCCGGAATTATTACAAAGATTGCGGAGGTGGTAATTGACGGCAACTCCCATTATTATATACTGTTACAGGGAAATGACGGTATCTTTGACATTAATGTTGAAAAGTTCCCGGAAATCATCCGTTACAATATAGGAGATTTCCTGAAAATCACCTATACACCAGGTACCTCCTATAATACGGTAGAAGAAATTCAGGAATAAAATAATTGCCAGGCCTGTAGGTTTTAATCGTTGAATTGACGATTTATACATACAGACTTGGCAATATTTCTTTCATGCAGCGTATTATAATCTTAGTGAACCTATACTATGCCGGCCATTTGTTAAAATTAAGTCCCTTTATAAATCAATTATCAAGGCATGTATCCAGTTCTTTACAAATTTTCTCTTTATCCATGTTCTTTCCAATAAAAACAAGCTTTATCATCCTATCACCGTAGGTCTTATCCCAATTCTCTTTTATGGCCGGATATTTCTTCATGGCTGCTTCAAGCTCTTCCTTTGTAGCCGCTGCCGCCCAAAGTCCAGCCGGTGTAAGATTCACCTGCTTGCCTGCCTGTTCAAAGATATGGGCATTGTCCCACTCATCAGAAAACCATACCATACCTTTGCTTCGTATTACATTGGAAGGCCATGTGCCATTTATCCACGCCTCGAATTTCTCATACTGAAAAGGCCTTCTTGTATAATAGAGGAAGGTACTTATTCCATATTCATCCGTTTCACCATCATGATGGTGATGGTGATGCCTGTGTTCATGAGTATGTTCTTCATGCCGGCTCTCATGTTCATGGGAGTGCTTTTCCTGGTGATGACTCTGTTCATGGGAATGCTCATGTAGATGCTCCTGTTCATGAGAGTACTCATCTTCATGGGTATGTTCATGCTCATGTAAATACTCCTCCTTATGAGAGTGCTCATCTTCATGAGCATGTCCATAATCCTCTTCCTGGTCCTCCTCTTTTAAGAAGGCCTTCTTCCACCCGGAAGAACTCTCGACTTTGTCCAAATCAAACTTCTCAGTATTTAATACCTTAGATACTTCCACCCTCGCATAATCAGTTTCAATTATTTCTGCCTCCGGCTGAAGCTGCCTGATTATCGAAAGAATCTCTCTCTTTTCAGCTTCCGTAACATCGGATACTTTATTTAAAATAATCGTATTACAGAACTCTATCTGTTGTATGACAAGACTCTCGATATCATCTTCCTCAATATCATCTTTTATAAGGCTTTTTCCGCCAAGGAATTCGTCCACCAAACGTCTGGCATCCACCACCGTAACCACATTGTCCAATCTGCATATATTAGGAAGACGCTCATCTTCCACTGTTCCATCCAGCATAGCAATGGTTTGGACAATAGATAAGGGCTCACAGATTCCGCTGGCTTCTATTACAATATAATCAAAGCGTCCCTGTTTAACTAGCTGCACAATCTGCTTCATCAGGTCTGTCTTTAAGCTGCAGCAGATACATCCATTTGATAAAGCCACAAGATTATCCTCCGCCAGGGTCACTTCTCCTCCCCTCTCAATAAGTTCCGCATCAATGTTGATTTCACCGATGTCATTCACAATTACTGCAACTTTGTAACCCTTTTGATTTTTCAGTACCTGATTTAACAGGGTCGTTTTACCGGAACCCAAGTAACCTGTTATCAGTGTAATCGGTATTCTTTTGTTCATATTTACCTCTCTTTCCGCCATCAACGGCAGTACAATGTTTTGATTCTTTTCTTTTATCTATGATTTTGCCGGATATCCCAGGCGGTTAAGTATCTCTCCTGCTTCCTCATCTCCTGTTAACTGGTACAAAAATAAGAAAAGATATTTGGCATACTCTGTATTATTTCTATCAAGCTCCATTTTTGCTACTTTATATAAGAAGCCCAGCGTTTCCTGCCTTGGCACGACAGGTATACTTTTCTCCTTTAACAGCTCTTGCAATTCGGAAATCTCCCTTTCCTGATGTTTTCTTTTTAATGCCTTTTCCAGGAATTCCATTTCCTTTGATGCAATTTCATTCGGGTAATAATATTCACTGTACTCATAGAGAGCTTCCGCAAGCTCCGGCTTGTAAGTCTCTAAGTAATACATGCCAAGCAGCCTGTAATATTTGCTCATATCACTTCTTGTATAACAAAAAGGATACATTCTTTCTGCTGTCTGATAAAGCATATCAAAATCGCCTGTATTCCGGTATAAGTGTGCCAATTCATAGATTATCTCCACATCCACCGGATTAAGGTCAAGTGCTTTCTTATAGGCGCTTAAAGCCATTGCCAGGTCGTCCTTTTTTTTATACCTTTCTGCCAATTCCCTGTATATCAGATGGAGTTTCCAGTCCAGAATCTCGTATTTTTCACCCTGTACTTTGTATTTGTACAGATATACCTCCAAAGGGTGATTCGGAGAAAAACCGGGAACATCCTTCTCACTCTTTGTCTTTTCCCAAGCTTTTATAAATTCTCTCAATTCTTTCAGGGATATTTCCTGCAGGTTCTCTAAAAAGTAACGATACTTTTCTTCAAGCTCTGTCATCGCTTTTATCACCGCCTTTCCATATACAGTCCGATAATTTTTGTATAAAAACTTCTTTGTCATATCCTTTTCCGATAAACACCAGCTGATTTAACCGGTCGCCATATTTGGGGTCCCAATCTTTAAGTACTTCCGGATATTGCTGAAAGATTAATTCCTGTTCTTTAGCCGGCAGCGCGGCAGTCCAGTTGGAAACCTCCGACAGAGAAGAATTCCTTCCCGCCTGTTCAAAAAGCTGGACATGCATATCATCCTCTGCAAACCAGATATAACCTTTCGCCCGGATAATCTCTTCTGGGTAATCCTCCTCCAGAAATGCAAGGAAGCGGTCATAATCAAAGGGATTCCGCTCTTCAAATACAAAGGAAGATATCCCGTACTCCTCATGGACTCCTTCCTCCTCATGACTGCCTTTTTGGAGCTTTGATAAAGCATGTCCTAATACGGAGGACTGCTCTACGGTCTCATAATCGAATTCTCTGTCTTTAAAGATGTACTCCGCATCGATTTTACCGTATTCCGTTTCAATAATCTCCGCAGAAGGCTGGAATTTTCTTATTACTGTTTTTACCTCATCAAGCTGACTTCTATCTAACAGGTCACATTTATTTAAAAGGATAAGGTTTGAGAATTCTATCTGGTCTACAATCAGATTAATGATATCCGGCTCTTCCTCTTCTCCCTCCAGGATATCAAGCTCCCGTAAAAATTCCGCATAAATCCTGTCAACATCCACTACGGCAGCAATCGTACTCAAACCTATCCTTGCCGCCGGATTCTCTTCTTCGATAAACAAAAAAGCTTCTGCAATGGAAGCCGGATTGCTGATACCGGAAGCCTCCACCAATATAGTATCAATTTCTTCTTTCTGCGCTATCCTTTGTACCTGTCCCATAAATTCTTCCCGCAAACTGCAGCAGATGCAGCCGTTTTTTAGTTCAACCATACTGTAATCATAGACATTGTCTTTATTTTGAAGCTTTATCAGCGAAGCGTCAATATTTACCGTTCCCATATCATTTACAATTAATGCAACTCTTCTGCCCCCTGTATTTTTCAGCAGTTCGTTCATCAGAGTTGTCTTGCCGGAACCTAAATAACCTGTAATTAATATAATGTTTTTCTTTGAATATGCACTCATGCCAGCAGTCCTTCCAAACGCAGTTAATGGTTAACGCAAATCATTTGCATTAACCATTATAATCCTTCCCATTTTCCCTGTCAACCAAGAGCCTGGTTGTTTTCGTCGGAAGCTTCGTTATTTGATTTTCTCAGTTTCTTTATATAGATATTAATTCGGAATAGTTTTTTCTTTTTATTTTTACCGGGATGCTCATAATCTCCTACAAAAGAGGTATTTATAAAATGGCGGATACATTTTACATCCCGTTCTTTATCCAGGGAACGCAGCTCCAAATCCAGATTCTTTCTGATACGTTTCATGGCTTTACTATGGTCAATTTCCGTAACCAGCCTGCCGTCCTGAAAAATCAGTTCTAACAGAGTCTCATAGCAATATACCGGTTCATAATAGCGGCCGGAGCAAATCATACCTTTGTCATAATCCTTTAAATAACCCTTGCCGATAATCATGCCCCCCGTATAGATTAAAGGCACGTGGATATCTTCATAGCAGGCATTTGTAATTCCATAACTGATTTCAGTAAGCTTCGGCGCTATATTTCCAATCTCAGGAAAGCCCCGGTCACAAAAAACAGATAAATCTTTTAGATAAAGCTTATAATCTTCTATCTCCATATTTCCGCTATATTGAAACTGTTTATCTTTCTCCCATATGGGAGAAATCTTTAAATCAGCAGGCAAATAAGGACTGTCTTCACATCTTAAAACCACATAGGTGTTTTCATCTTTTATAATATGGTTGCTGCCAGCCATTATCATTATTACCTTTCTCTATATTCTTGAGTTTTTCATTTCTTTGGCACTTTCCACACAATTCTTCATCAGCATGGCAATGGTCATCGGTCCCACGCCGCCCGGTACCGGAGTAATGGCACTGACCAGGTCATAAACATCCTCAAAGTCAACATCGCCGCAGAGTTTGTTATCCTCAAGGCGGTGTATGCCAACATCAACTACTACCGCACCTTCTTTGATGAAATCACGGTTGATGAATTTAGGCTTTCCAAGAGCAACTACCAGGATATCCGCTCTCTTTGCAACGCTTTGTAAATCCACTGTTTTGGAATGGCAGACCGTTACCGTAGCATCCTCCCGTAAAAGCAGTGCTGCCATCGGTTTTCCCACGATATTGCTTCTTCCGATTACTACACATTCTTTTCCGCTTAAACTTATTCCGGAACGTTTTAACAATTCAATAATACCGGCAGGTGTACAGGATACAAAGCCTTTCTGTCCGGTACTTAAATACCCAACATTCTCCGGATGGAAACCATCTACGTCTTTTTTGGGTGATATGGCTTTTATAATGACTTCTTCCTTTATATGCCTGGGCAGGGGAAGCTGAACTAATATTCCGTTTACATCCTCTTTTTGATTTAATTCCTCTATCAGGGCAAGAAGCTCCTCTTCGGTAGTCTCCTCTTTGAGTTCATATGCCAAAGAGCGGATGCCGATATATTCACAAGCTTTCTTTTTATTTCCCACGTATACACTGGAAGCAGGATCACCGCCCACCTGAATAACAGCTAAAGTAACGGGAATTCCCTGTTCTTTTAACTGACTGACCTCTTTTTTTAATTCCTCCTTTAAATCAGAGGATATTTTCTTTCCATCAATTATCTTTTCCATATTGACCCTCCATTGTGATGCGCAGCATACTCAAATCAAAAGTGAAAATTTTCCTTTAATTTTCACACTAACGGACATTTGACCGCAGGCCACTGGGTGCTGGAGGTGAAATGCAAAGGATTTCACCTCCAGCTATATCTGTCGTCCAGGAAATATTTTACCATAGCTGCCCTCCATTTACAATCCAAAGCAGCATCCGGTCTGAAAAATACATTGGAACGGAAGCATTGCCTGAACAATCCGAAAGGCAGGGCTTTTAATACCCAAAATATAAAAGAAAATGATTACCCTTATAATACAGAGGGTAATCATTTTCTTTTATTGTAAACAATATTTTTTCATTTTATTTTTCACCGCGGTAATAATTAATCAAACAGCCCTTATCAATAATATCTCTTTCGTCATCGGTCAGCTCACCTAACTTAAGAGTAAGCTCTTTCATACCTTTTCCTACTACATAGGCTTTAATTTCGTTGTTCTTCTCTGCAACTGCTTTCTTAATGTCTTTGATAAAGAGGTAATCACCTTTTTCAAAGGAGACCTCTTCCTGCAACAGGAAGGGAAGCATTCCCCAGTTAATCAGATTGGAACGGTATCTCTTGGTGGCATATTCTTTTGCGATATTAGCAAGTCCGCCAAGTACTTTCTGGCAGCTGGCAGCCTGCTCTCTGGCAGAGCCGTCACCCGGCTTGACAGCATATATTACACTTCCAATCTCCGTATCCGCAGGCTCAACCGAAAAGTCCTTTTGAATGGTTTCGTATACCCCTTTCAGCTCACCGGCTGCAGCAAAGATATCTTCTCCTTTGATACGTGCTTTCTCTGCAAGCTGTACTTCTTTAGCACATCCCACATAAGCCGGATCTTTTCTGGAAAGAGTGAATTCCGCAAGACCCAAAGGATTGGAACGGTAAGAAGAGGTCTCACCGGAGGGTATCAGCTCATCAGTAGTTGTTACAGGGTCCATTATAACAGATACCACTTTCAGAAGCATATTGTCCGTAAGCCCTGACATTGCAGGCCAGTCGACAATTCCCGGTCCGAATTTAATTTCTGTCTCAGGAATGGGATTCCCCAGACCGTTATATACACGATTATCATAAATCTTGCTGTCATAGAAATACTTGGGCTTTAAGAATTCGGTATCGATATTCTCCGCAGAGGTCAGATATCCCTGGTTAGCAGCCGTTGCCGCAATGGATCTTGCATCCATCAGTGCCACGGAAGCAATCTGTCCGCTTGTAATCTTGGAACCTTCTCTGTTCGGGAAGTTTCTGGTAGTATGTCTGATACTAAATCCGTTATTGGAAGGTACGTCCCCCGCTCCAAAGCAAGGTCCGCAGAACGCTGTCCTTATAGTAGCACCGGTCTCCATTAAGGCTGCTACCAGGCCATTCTTTACAAGTTCCATAAAGATAGGCTGACTGGCAGGATATACGCTTAAGGAGAAATCATCTGCTCCGATATATTTTCCTTTAAGAATATCCGCCGCATCACAGATATTCTCAAATCCGCCTCCCGCACAGCCGGCAATTACTCCCTGGTCAACATACAGTCTGTTGTTACGGACCTTATCCTGCAAGCTGTACTTAATTTTATTATCAAGGCTGATTGCCGCCTTCTTCTCCACTTCTGAAAGGACATCATAAAGATTTGTATTCAGCTCATCAATCGTGTAGACATTGCTGGGATGAAAGGGCATTGCAATCATTGGCTTGATTTCCGATAAGTCCGCTTCTATCATTCCGTCATAGTAAACGGCATCTTCTAAAGTAAGTTCTTTATAAGCTTCCGCTCTGTTATGTATCTCATAAAATTCTTTTACCTTATTATCCGTAATCCAGATAGAAGAAAGACAGGTAGTTTCTGTAGTCATAACATCAATGCCGATACGGTAATCAACGGAGAGTTTATCTACCCCTTCTCCAAAGAACTCCATCACTTTATTATTAACATAACCTTTTTCGAATACCGCTCCGATAATGGCCAGGGCAATATCCTGAGGTCCGACACCTTTTCTTGGTTCTCCTGTCAGATGAACGCCGATTACTCCCGGCATATTAATATCATAGGTTTTATTTAAAAGCTGTTTTACCAGCTCCGGTCCTCCTTCTCCGATAGCCATGGTTCCTAAGGCACCGTAACGGGTATGGCTGTCAGAACCAAGAATCATCTTGCCGCCTTCTGCCAATACTTCTCTTGCAAACTGATGTATGACTGCCTGATGAGGGGGAACATAAATTCCGCCGTATTTTTTAGCACAGGACAGTCCGAACATGTGATCATCTTCATTTATTGTTCCTCCAACGGCGCAAAGGCTATTGTGGCAGTTCGTCAGAACATAGGGTACGGGGAATTTCTCAAGGCCGCTGGCTCTGGCTGTCTGGATAATCCCGACAAAGGTAATGTCATGGGAAGTCAGTTTATCGAACTTAACCTTTAGCTTCTCCATATTGCCGGAGGTGTTATGGGCCTTTAAGATACTGTAAGCCAAGGTATTCTTAGACAGCTCCTCCCTGGAACATTCCTTTCCTGTCTTAGCCTGAAGCATTTCTTTCGTTGCTTCTCTTTCGTCTATTACCTCTGTGCCATGCAATACATAGGCACCCTTTTCATAAAGCTTAATCATCCTATCGTCTCCTTTATGCTGCTGTATTATTAATGTTGAATTTATACATTTTTATCTATAAATAATGAATAACACAAAAAATGAGGCACGCTATTAGGTACCTCATTATCATAATAGTTATGATGAGAATAATCAAGATTAATTTTAAATGTTTTATATCTTTCATATTATCGTTTTTTAAGAACAGCAATAAATTACAGGAATCT
>JAEXGM010000118.1 GCA_023450835.1 Bacillota bacterium
TGATTGATTAAAGGGATAGAAGAATCAAAGCGTAGAAGCTTTCACAAAGCGTTGGAAAGGGTAGGGTAGTTAGTATGTTTCAGCCGGGAACAGATTGGAATCCCAAGCAGGCACAGCTAAAAGAGCTGCTGGCAAAGCCTGACAGATTTGAGGAGGCAAGAAATCTTTGCCTGGAAATGCATTCGATGATTCATTCATCAGAAATCACAGAGGGGTCGGAGGCAACCCTTATGGATGAAATTTGGGAGGGGTTAACAGACAAAGCCTTTGTAACCATGCCCACGGTAAAGGATGTAACAATTGCCTGGAACATCTGGCATATTACACGAATTGAAGACCTTACGGCAAATATTCTGATAGGAGAGAAGGAACAGGTACTGGATGAGTCATGGCTCAAACGTCTGGGCGTTCAGGTGAAAGACACGGGAAATGCCATGACCGATGATGAAATCCTGCTCTTAAGCCAAAACTTAAATAAAGATGAGTTGAAAAATTACCGTAATGCTGTAGGGGCTCGAACAAAAGAAGTGATAAACAGTCTTACATTGCCGGACTTAAAGAGAAAGGTCAGGAAGGAAAGTATTACAAGAATACTGGAAGAAGGCGGAGTAACAGAACAGGGAGATTCCATCTGGCTCCTTGACTTCTGGGGTAGGAAGAATATTGCCGGAATACTTTTGATGCCAATCACAAGGCATCAGGTAGGACATCTGAATGACTGTACGAAGCTGAAAAAGAAACTACAGAAGTAGTCTATAATAAAAAGTATAAAACAAAGGGTTATCTCAATAATATGAAGCAGAGATAATGATTCCTGGGTAAAGATTAGAACAGAGCATTTAAATTAATTCAATAATAAGCAGATATCATACTATTTATAAGTATCTTGGGCTTGCCATCCTGTTTTAAATATTGTAAACTAAAGATAGATTTTGTATGACTGGCGGAAATGGGAGCTTACCCATAGGGAGTACAAAAATACGATATGCCGACCGCCTGGGCAGCTCTGGTAATAGGAATATTATCAGGTTACCAGGGCGGTTTTTTGCTGTCTGTCAGGTGGATTATAATATTTACCCATGTAAAGGAAAAAGGAGAACGAAAATGAGAGCATTAATCAGCGTATCAGACAAAACAGGGATTGTTGAATTTGCAAAGGAGTTGGAAGCACTTGGTATACAGATTCTGTCTACCGGAGGAACCTATAAAAAGCTGAAAGACGAGGGCGTCTCGGCAATTGAAGTATCGGAAGTAACAGGATTTCCGGAATGCCTTGACGGAAGGGTAAAGACCCTGCATCCGGCTATTCATGCGGGACTTCTTGCCATGAGAGGAAAAGAAGAACACATGAAACAGTTAAAAGACCTTCAGATTGAACCCATTGACTTTGTTATTGTTAATCTCTATCCTTTTAAAGCAACAATCTTAAAAGAAGACGTTACCAGAGAAGATGCTGTTGAAAATATTGATATCGGCGGGCCTACTATGCTTCGCAGTGCAGCCAAGAATTATCAGGATGTTGCCGTGGTAACAGACCCATCTGATTATGAAAAAGTGCTTACGGAATTAAAGGAAGAGGGAAAAGTAAGTCTTGATACAAAGTTCTATCTGATGCAGAAAGTATTTATGCATACTTCTAATTATGACACTATGATTGCTGATTACCTGAAGAAGGAAAGAAAAGATACCAGCCTTCCTGAGACACTGACGCTTACCTATGAAAAGGTGCAGGATATGAGATACGGTGAAAACCCTCATCAAAAGGCAGCCTTTTACCGTGAAATCGGGAAGAAGAAAGGCTCTATTGCAGATGCAAGACAGCTTAACGGAAAGGAGCTGTCCTTTAATAACATCAATGACACCAACGGAGCCCTGGAATTATTAAAAGAATTCAATGAACCTACCGTAGTTGCCTGCAAGCATGGAAATCCCTGCGGAGTAGGAAGCGCAGAGACTATTGATGCTGCCTGGGATAAGGCTTATCAGGCAGATAAGGTATCTATTTTTGGCGGAATTGTGGTAGTAAACCGCAAGGTAACCGCATATATGGCAGCAGAGATGAGTAAGATCTTTCTGGAGGTTATTGTAGCGCCGGACTTTGAAGAAGAGGCACTTGAAATCTTAAGGGGTAAGAAAAATGTCAGAGTGCTGCAGTTAGCGGATATCGAAGTACCTCAGGATGAAAATGCCTATGACTTAAAGAAAGTAAACGGTGGCCTCATAGTTCAGACCATTGACAGCAAACTTCTGAATCAAGAGGATGTCAAGGTGGTAACGGACAGGAAACCTACGGAAAAAGAAATGGAAGATATGCTCTTTGCCATGAAAGTTGTAAAGTTTGTGAAATCTAATGGTATAGCACTGGCAAAGGATAAGCAGTCTGTGGGAATAGGACCGGGACAGGTAAACCGAATCTGGGCTGCAAAGCAGAGTATTGAGCACAGCAGAGAATTAATCGGTGAAGAAGCATCCCAGGGTGCAGTCCTTGCCTCTGATGCCTTCTTTCCTTTTGATGACTGCGTAGAAGCTGCTCACGAAGGCGGAATCACTGCTATTATCCAGCCCGGCGGATCTGTCCGCGATGAAGACTCCATTAAGAAATGCAATGAATATGGAATCGCGATGGTATTTACCGGAATGAGACATTTTAAACATTAATGTCTGCATTTCCTGAAGGTTACTTCTGAAACAGAATTTAGAATAGAAGAAACGGTTTGGCAGTTCTGGCAGAGAAGATTATTCGCTGCCTCAGGTGCCGCCGTTTTTTTATTGGTTATTTATTTAGCATTAACTTAGTATTACAGAAGTCGGTAAGACTTGCTTTCATCAGAGCATATGAATTATTATATAATGAAAGCGTAATGAGTATATGTAAGCCTGCTCGCAATATGCCAATGAGGCGAAAGCTCATGAACACACATTAGTTCATGATATAAGGTAAGTATTTGGCACATAGGAATATGGTCGTATTATTGCGGCTATTATTAAAGTTATATAGGCAGGTTATTGGTAAGGATAGCGGAGGGACAGGCAGTATGGATGAGCGAATAAAGAAAACAATAGCAAATTTAGAAAAGAATAAAATGGCAGGATATTATGTCAGGAATCGGGAGGAATTGTATCAGCTGCTGTCCGAACTGATTCAAAGTGGTGCGGCAGTTGGCTGCGGGGATTCTGTTACTTTGGAAGAGACGGGAGTTTTTCAGTATCTTCGCACGGGAGATTTTATATTTTATGACAAGCACCAGCAGGGCCTGACCTCAGAGAAGAAGCGTGAACTTTATCTGAAGAACTTTGATGCGGATACTTTTATAACCGGTACCAATGCAATAACCATGGACGGAAAGCTGTTTAATATTGATGGAAACGGAAGCCGTGTTGCACCTATGTTATATGGGCCAAGACAAGTAATTGTAGTAGTGGGGACTAACAAAATAACTGAAAAGACAGAAGATGCCATAGTGCGTACCAGACAGACTGCGGCACCTCTTGATGCTGAAAGGCTGGGAAAGGACACACCCTGTACGAAGTTAGGCAAATGCATTAATTGCAGGCACGAACAGAGGATATGCAATGATTTCGTGTTAATAACAGGGCAGCTTATAAAGAACAGGATAAAAGTTATTATTATAGAGGGGAACTATGGTTTCTGATAAAAATTACATGTCCTGTATTGGGAAGAAATAAAGTAATATATATGCTACAATAATCTTACAGTATGAAATTACCGGTACATTCACTGTTCTGAAAATAAGGGAACAGAGTATCACTCCTATTAATTAAAAATGATGCGCTAGAACAAAGAGGATTAAAATATGCAGGAAGATAATTTGTATTTTGAATATAGTGAAGAGGCGGTACAGTATCTGAAAAGCCATGATAAGCGTCTTGGAGCGGCAATCGATAAGATTGGACAGATACAGCGGGGAGTTGATAAGGACCTGTTTTCTTCTGTGATACATCACATTATAGGGCAGCAGATATCCACCCGTGCCCAGGAGACCATCTGGAAAAGGCTCTGCGAAAGGCTGGGGCAGGTAAATGCCCATAGGATTGATGAGACCCCGGAAGCAGAGCTGCAAAGCCTTGGCATGACCTATAAAAAAGCGGGATATATTAAAGATTTCGCAGCAAAGGTGAAAAATACCGAATTCGATATAGAAGGACTTTACCGCCTGACAGACAGCGAAATAATAAAGGAACTTTCGGCATTGAAGGGCATTGGTGTATGGACAGCCGAAATGATTATGATATTTTCCATGCAGCGTCCGGATGTGGTAAGCTTTGGTGACCTGGCAATTCATCGGGGAATGCGGATGCTGTATCATAAGCAAAAAATTGACCGTAAAGAATTCTCTAAATATGCAAAACGCTACTCGCCCTATGGAACAGTAGCAAGCCTCTATCTTTGGGCAATTGCCGGAGGAGCTATTCCTGAAATGAGCGATCCCGTACCTCCAAGGGAAAAGGCCGGGACAGAAACAAAAACAATAAGAAATGAAAAAACGAAAAAGGTAAAAGAGTCAAAAGCAAAAGAGTCAAAAGCAAAAGAGTTAAAAGCAAAAGAGCTAAAAACAGAAGAGCCAAAGGAAAAGGAATCAGATAGAAAGCAAATAGAAATAAAACAGTCGGATAGAGAGGAACGGGGTAAAAGCCAACTAAAAGTAAAGCAAACGAATAGAAAGCAGGCAGAAGAACAACCGGATATAAGCCGGCAGGAAGAAATGTGGAGGGCAGTGTATGAGAGTGATACATCCTATGATGGCATTTTCTTTTACGCAGTCAGGTCTACCGGGATTTATTGCCGTCCCTCCTGTAAATCTAAAATACCAAGGCGTGAAAATATCTGCTATTTTGATACGGCTGAGCAGGCAAAAGAGGCTGGATTTCGCCCTTGTAAACGCTGCAGAAGTGACCTTTTCGACTATAAGCCGATGAAGGAAATTGCAGAAAAGGTAAAACAGCTGCTGGAGGATTCTTATACGAAAAGGAACAGAGCAAATCAGGAATTAAAGGAGCTTGGATTATCAAAGCACCGGGTCGGCGAAATATTTAAGGAAGAGTATGGCATCACATTGTCTGAGTACACCGACAGGCTGCGTTTAGAAAAGGCAAAAGAGCGGTTGTCCTGTACCGGTGATGAAATAATTGATATTGCATATTCCGTTGGATTTGGCGGAATATCCTCTTTCTACCGCTTCTTTAAGAAAGAGACCGGCCAGTCACCTGCAGCCTATAGAAAGGAGAGCCAATTATGATTAAGTATGCCTTTTATAACTTCGAATTCGGAATCTTAAAAATCGGTTATAATGAAAAGTCTGTTGTTTATATGAAAAGGGTGGAGAAAATAGATACGAAAAATGAATCCTCCGTGCTTTCTGACAATGCCTTTAAGCAGGTCTGCGAATATCTGAAAGGCAGGAGAGAAATATTTGATTTTCCATATCAGCTGGAAGGCACGGAATTTCAGAAAAAAGTATGGGAGGCACTTTTGCGGATTCCCTACGGTAAAGTCTGCACTTATAAGCAGATAGCAGAAGCAGTCGGCAATCCAAGAGGAAGCCGTGCGGTGGGACTGGCAAATAATAAAAATCCCATTAATATAGTTGTGCCATGCCACCGGGTAATTGGCACAGACGGCCGTCTGGTCGGCTATGCAGGCGGTATTGCAATGAAGGAAGCGTTGCTTCAACTGGAGAAAAGACCAGTAAGTAATTGACAAATTCAAAATCTCATGCTATTATGGGACCCATAATATAATTTAGAAATTGTTTTTTTAAATTTCTGATAAAAGCGGTGAATTATCCGCCGTGCATCCAATTATAGGAGCAGCTTTATGTTTCTATAATATGTATTTAGAGGAGATAAAGCCATGAGCTTTTATATAACAGACGAACTTACAAGGAGACTTTGCTCTGTACAATTCAAACCGATGAAACATTGTGCAGAGCTTAACAGATCCTAAAGGATATCCATTCATCGGAAGAAGGGGTAATAAAGCAGGAGATTTAAGATATCTGTTTTTTGCTCTTTTTTCTGTTGAGATTTTTAAAGGGAAGGCTATGGACATTGTTTTGTCCATAGCCTTTTGCTGTGCAGACAAAGATAGAAACGCATTTAGCAGAAGGCGGATATGGTATTTGTATCATGCCTTCTGCTTTTTGTAATGGAAACATGAAGCTATTTGCTTAGCCATGCCAATCCGGGCAGAGAGTTATACAAGGAATTTTTATTTGTGAGTTCGGCAATTTGAAAGGCTGCACAGTCACCCTTATAAAAAGACAACAGAGCTAGAACCGAAAGGAAGAAAAAAATTATGAGTTTATTAGAAATAACAGAATTAACCCATGCATATGGAGATAACCGGCTTTATAAAGAGGCGGAGCTGGTCCTAAATAAAGGCGAGCATATAGGAATAGTCGGACAGAATGGTACGGGGAAAAGCACCCTGATAAAAATATGTACAGAACAGGTTATTCCGGATAGCGGACGAATCCTGTGGCAGCCCAGAATCACGGTGGGCTATCTGGACCAGTATGCCAGTATAGATAGTAATATGACCATGGAAGCTTTTTTGAAATCAGCCTTTCATAAGTTATACGCCATGGAAGAAGAGATGAACAGGCTTTATGCCAGAGCTGCGAAAGGTGAAACAGAGGGGCTGGAACAGGCCGCAAAGTACCAGGAGCAGCTGGAACGAAAAGATTTTTATTCCATTGATGTATTAACCCAACGGGTAACAGAAGGTCTGGGGTTACTCTCCCTTGGTTTAGAACGCCCCATTGGAGAAATGAGCGGAGGACAGCGTACAAAAGTTATATTAGCCAAACTATTACTGGAAAAACCAGACGTTCTGCTCCTTGATGAGCCGACGAATTTCCTTGACAAAGAGCATGTAGCATGGCTTTGCGGCTATCTGGCCGCACTGGAAAATGCCTATATGGTAGTATCTCACGACCATAGCTTTTTAGAGAAAATTACAAATCGCATCTGCGATATCGATAATGAAAAATTAATAAAATACTATGGTAATTACTCTGAATTCTTAAAAAAGAAGACCTTTTTACGTGAGGACTATATCAGACAATATACCGCTCAGCAGAGGGAAATTAAAAAGACAGAAGAATTCATACGAAGAAACATTGCAGGACGCAAATCTAAAATGGCACAAGGCAGACGAAAGCAGCTTGAGAGAATGGATAAGATGGACGCACTGGCACAAAAAGAAATAAAGCCCGTGTTTCGTTTTGATAGTTTGCCCCTGCCAACAACGGAACAATTGTCAGTAGAACATCTGTCTGTAGGTTATGACCATCGGCTTTTATCAGACCTTTGTTTTTCAATAAAAGGAGGAGAGAAAGTCGTTATTACAGGTTTTAACGGAATTGGAAAAACAACTCTTCTTAAAACCCTGTTGGGACAGATAAAGACACTGCAAGGAAATTACTCCTTTTCAGAACAGGTAGTCCCAGGATACTATGAGCAAGACTTTGTATGGAAAGATGGAAATCAGACTCCAATCCAAATCGTCTCAGAAGCCAAACCATCCCTTTTATTAAAAGAAATCCGAAAGCACCTTGCCCGCTGCGGTATATCAAGCGA
>JAEXGM010000224.1 GCA_023450835.1 Bacillota bacterium
ATCCTCGGCACAAACTTGAGGCGTACTGGGGTATGATATATATGGATTATTAAATGCATGTTTCATATATAAGTTTGTGCCTGCGAAATCCTCGGCACAAACTTGAGGCGTACTGGGGTATGATTTATATATATATTAAAAGCATATTCATATATAAGTTTGTATTTGAAAATCCTTGGCATAAACTTGAAGCGTATTGGGGTTTGACAGATAATATGAATTATTAAAAGTATATTTCATATATAAGTTTGCATCTGCAAAATCCTTGATACAAACTTGAAGTGTGCCAAAAGTAGTTAATAAGTACGAGTGATAAAGTCTCATAACTACAAACTCATCATGTATGAAGTATCATCTATAGGGAATGATAGAGAACAGGAGGTTGCTTATGAAATTAATATTTATTGGAGCTGCTCACGAGGTAACCGGCAGCTGTTATTTATTAGAAGCCTGCGGCAAGAATATACTGATTGACTGCGGGTTAGAACAGGGCCGTGATGTATTTGTAAATAAGCCTATTCCTATATCGGACAGGGAAATTGATGCGGTTTTACTGACCCATGCCCACATGGATCATGCAGGAAGGCTTCCGCTGCTTTATAAAGAAGGCTTTAGCGGAAATATACATTCCACACAGGCGACAAAGGAATTGTGTGAGATAATGCTTTTAGACAGTGCTCACATCCAGTTGTTTGAAGCTGAATGGAAGAATCGTAAAGGTATCAGAAAAGGTGAACCGCCTGTTGAACCTCTGTATGTGGCTGAGGATGTCAGGGGAACCATGGACAAATTTATACCTCACAGCTATGGAGAAAAGGTAAGTCTCTTTAACGGCATTGAGTTCCGTTTTGTAGACAGCGGGCATTTACTTGGTTCTGCCAGTATTGAAGTCTGGCTTACGGAAAACGGCATTACAAAGAAAATCGTATTCTCAGGGGATATCGGAAATATCAATCAGCCGTTGATTAACGACCCCCAGTATATTGATGAGGCAGATTATGTGGTTATGGAGTCAACCTACGGAACCAGAGACCACGGTGCTGCACCGGATTATATAACGGAACTGACGGACATTTTGCAGACGACCTTTGACAGAGGAGGAAATGTAGTAATTCCTGCCTTTGCAGTGGGAAGGACACAGGTACTTTTGTATTTTATCCGCCAAATTAAGATGGAGAACCGCATCAAAGGCCATAATAATTTTAAAGTATATGTGGACAGCCCCCTGGCAAATGAAGCTACGGAAATATTCATGGAAAATGTGCAGGGTTATTATGACACCCAGGCAATGGAACTGGTGGAGAAAGGAATTAATCCCATACAGTTTCCGGGGCTTATTACAGCCGTTACCTCAGAGGAGTCCAAGGCCATCAACTTTGATAACGATGTAAAGGTTATTATATCCGCCAGCGGTATGTGTGATGCAGGCAGAATAAGACATCACTTAAAGCATAATTTATGGCGAAGTGAAAGTACGGTCCTGTTTGTGGGACATCAGTCGGAGGGAACCCTCGGAAAGATTATCATAGACGGTGCCGATCATGTGAAGCTCTTTGGTGAAACCATTCAGGTCAAAGCTGAAATAAGAAGAATGAACGGTACCAGCGGCCACGCAGATAAGACCGGACTTTTAAAATGGATTAATTCTTATAAGAAAAAACCGGAAGTGGTTTTTGTAACTCATGGGGATGAAGACAGCTGTGAAGCCTTTGCGGCAGAGTTAAAAGCAGAGTATGGTTTTGAGAGTTTCACTCCCTTTAGCGGTGATTGCTATGACTTAAAGGATGCTCTCTGGCTTGAGAAAAACCAGGGCATCCGTGTGAAGAGGGGAGAAGAACGAGAAGAGAAGAAAGCTGTTTCTTCTGTATATGTGCGTCTTCTCGATACCGCTAACAGGCTTATGGCACTTATCCGTCAGAGTGAAAAGAGGCCGACGAAAGATCTGGCTAAGTTAAATGATATGCTTATTTCTTTAATCGATAAGTGGAAATAATATGAATGCTTTATGACTTTTTGATATTTTTTTTTGTAAAAGTCATAAAGCATTTTTTATTTGTAATAATTACTTGACTCCGACCTTAGGTCAGACAGTATAGTTGTATTTGGGAGGTGAAATTACATGTCATATACAGTTCATGAGATTGCAAAATTATCCGGTGTGACAATAAAGACCTTATATCACTATCAGAAGATTGGATTGCTTATGCCGGAGTGCATTGCAGAGAATGGATATCGGTATTATGGGGATACAGAACTTGAAAGGCTCCAACAGATACTGTTCTACCGTGAACTTGATTTTCCTTTGGAAAAAATCAAGACTGTTATGCAGAATGAACCCTCCCGCCTGTGCTGCTTATGCGAGCAAAGAACTTTGTTGATGGCGCGCCAGCAAAGAACTGGAAGCATTTTGCACACCCTTGAGGAAGCTATTGTTTGTGCGGAGAAAGGAGTTACTATGAACAAAGAGAAAATGTTTACCGGTTTAAATAAGGAGGAATGGGAGGCGGCACTAAAACCTCAGAACGAATACTTGCATGAAAAGTATGGTCATTCCTTCGACATGAAAGAAGTGGATGCGGAGGATATGAACGAAAAGGCAAGAGAGGCTGCAGAGTTTATAACTTTCATGGCAAATGCTCTCAGGAATGGTGTCAGTGCCAATGACAGCCAGATACGTTCTGCAATTGAAAAGCACATTGAGTTTATGGGACGCAGTATTGAAATCAATCCAAAGGGCTTTGCGGCTCAATCAAGATTTTTAATGACGGATGATTTTCACCGTCAGATGCTTGAAAGCCAGCAAACCGGCCTGAGCTATTATATCTGTTTTGCAGCTGAAAACTATATGGCGGGATAAAGCATCAAGCATCAGGTATGAAAATCAGCTCTGCCGATCAGATATGTAGCCCCATGCTGCTTTCTGAGCCTGCTTATATTGAAAGCTCTCTCATCATATCAGCATAGATATTCTCTATAGCATCGTCAGAAATGCTGGTATCTAAGAATATTTCCACTGCTCGTTTAGCCTGAGCAATTAACATTTCAAGGCCGTTTACGGCAGGAAGGCCAAGGCTTTCTGCCTGCAGCAATAACTTGGTTTTTAGGGGGTTGTAGATAATGTCTACAACTCCTTTTAAGTGCGTAAAAGGTGCCAGGTCCATTGGAGAATTTTCAGTATTCGGAAACATACCTACCGGGCTTGTATTTATAATATATGAAACATCCGAGTGGTTTTTTAAAGCGTCATCATAGGTGATGCAGCCTTCATCCTCTCTGTACTTTACATGGAATATCTCCGAGGCCTCCAGATGGGAGAGAGCAGCATACACAGCCTTAGAGGAGCCGCCGTTACCAAGTATAAAGACCTTTTTCCCTTTCACGTCCATATAGTGATGCTTCAGCGTATACAGAAATCCAAAAAAATCCGTATTGTAGCCGCATAACCGTCCATTGCGGTTAACAATAGTATTTACAGCCCCGATTTTTTTAGCGTGTTCATCGATTTCAGACAAATAGGGAATCACATCACTCTTGTAAGGTATCGTAACATTGATTGCCTTAAATTCTTTCTTAGACATAAAATCTTCAAATTCGTCTTTGGCAACAGGTCTTATCTCATAGCTGTAATTCTTGACCTCATGGTACAGAACCAGTTTTTCATGAATTGGCTTAGAAAAGCTGTGCCCCAATTTTTCTCCAATTAATCCGTACTCCATAATAAAACCCTATCCTTTCCGGTATCTCTTTTTAGAATCTTTTCCAAAAAGATTATATATGTAAGAAAACATATATAATCTTCCAGCAATAACACCCATTCCATAATTCAGGCATTAAAAGCTTTATTTTCATATGTACACAGGAAATTTTCATCAAGCAGAAAGAACGAATGCGCCTTGGAACCAGCGCATGAGTCTTTCTGCTTGATGAAAATTTCCGTCCCATTGCACGAACTAACAATATACCAAGGATAATATAATAAATTCTATTTTGCAAGTTAAAATATGCGGTCATAAATTTTTCAAGGGTACATATATTGTTTTAAAGGAGGAGGACGAGTACCGGAAGTTTCCTGTTTGAATCCTTCGGAGGGTAATTTCCACTTAGATTTGAGTGTGCGGTAAACTTGGGACCTTAAGTCCTTAAGGTCTTTCCAATGCATATGCAGCACACATATGGAGGTCTGCAATGAATAAGAAAGAGGAACTTCTTAAGATATTTTCCATTAAGCTTAGGAATATACTGGCAAAGGCTGACCTGGATTATGAGCTTTTGCAGGAAATCAGGTTACGGGTGAACGCTCCTTTGCTGATTGTCTACGATAATAAGGAATATTTCCTTACAGAGCAATCCGAATTATCAAAGCGTGGGGAGAACAGCTACCTTTTAACCAAAAATGAATTAAAAGAAACGATGGAGTACATCAGTAATTATTCCTTATACGCATTTGAAGAGGAATTAAAGCAGGGCTTTCTGACCATTACCGGAGGACACCGGGTAGGAATTGCAGGGAAGACAGTATTGGAGGAAAACCGGCTAAAGAGCATCAAGCACATATCCTTTATCAATATCCGCTTGTCCCATCAGATCAAAGGGTGCGCCAATAAGGTCATTCCGCTCATCATGGAAAATGGAAACTGCCTGCATACCCTCATCATTTCCCCGCCTTGCTGCGGTAAGACCACTCTTCTCCGGGATATTATCAGACAGATATCCGATGGAGAGAAAGGCAGAGACGGACTTACAGTAGGTGTAGTGGACGAAAGGTCTGAAATTGGAGCCTGTTATATGGGGGTGCCCCAGAATGATCTTGGTATCCGTACAGACGTATTGGATTGCTGCCCAAAAGCCAAGGGAATGCTGATGTTAATACGTGCCATGTCTCCCAGAGTAATAGCAGTGGATGAAGTCGGTTCCAAGGAAGACATTGAAGCGATTGAATATGTAATAAACTGCGGCTGCAAACTTATTGCAACAGTACACGGCAATTCTCTTTTAGATGTCAAGGGGAAACCACTTTTAAGGAAATTAATTGAAGACAGACTGTTTGAACGGTATATCCTTCTAAGCAATAAAGGAAGTGTGGGACATCTGGAAGAGGTTTATGATAGAGATGGCATTGAAATTTATTCAAAAACAGGAGGCGGCATATGATTATAACCTTCATCAAAATGTTAGGCTGTGTATTAATACTTACCTCCTCGGCAGGAATGGGAATGTATTTTAGCGGTGAGTTAAAAGGAAGGATTCAGGATTTAAAAGAGTTAAGAAGAATACTGAACCTCTTAAGAGGGGATATCCGCTATGCTAATTCACCGCTGCCGGAAGCAGTACAAGCCCTTACGGTAAGGCATGATGGCAGGTACAGGAGGTTTCTGCAAATGGTTGCAGAAAAGCTAAATGAACTTGGGGGAGTATCTTTTGCTGTAATCTGGAGTGAATCCATAGGTAAAGGATTGGAGAACACTTCTCTAAGTAAGAAGGACCTTCTTAATCTGTCTCAGTTTGGTGAGAACATGGGATATCTGGATAAGGAAATGCAGTTAAATACCATTGATTTGTATCTGACGCAGATAGAAGAGGAGATAAAGGAGCTTTCAAAGACAGTCAAAGAAAAGACCTACATGTACAATACTCTTGGAATTCTTGGAGGAATTTTTTTGACAATCGTTATGCTGTAATTTTCAAGATTTTATGCCGCTGATGGCGGCGGAATAGAGGTTAACATGGACATCAACGTGATTTTTAAAATAGCTGCGGTAGGAATCCTGGTCTCTGTATTGAATCAGATATTAAAGCAATCAGGAAGAGATGAGCAGGCTTTTCTCACTACTCTGGCAGGTCTCATTCTGGTCCTTTTCTGGATTGTGCCTTATATCTCCGACTTATTTAAGACCATCCAAAACCTGTTTACCTTATAAGGAAGGGAGAAAGGAATGTTACAGATTGCCTTAGTCGGGATTAGTGTTATACTGCTTGCGATTATTTTTAAAAATTATAAGTCGGAATATTCGATATATATAAGCCTTGCAGGCTGTATTTTGATTTTCTACCTGGGATTAAGCAAGTTAGAGCTGATAATCAGTACAATTAAAAAAATCCAAACGTACATTAACTTAAACGAATCCTACTTAGGGATATTAATAAAGATTATCGGCATTACTTACATAGCAGAATTTACAGCAGACCTTTGCAAAGATTTTGGACATACTGCCGTAGCGAATCAGATTGAATTAGTAGGAAAACTGACCATACTGGCTACAGGAATGCCAATCCTGTTAGCACTGTTGGATACTATCAATAAATTCCTGACTTCTTAAGAAAAATAGGGGGGTAGGTTGAAAAAACAAAAAGCGTTTTTTCAACATCCTGATTTGTACGTGCGCCAAGGCGCACAGATGGGGGTATTATGAGGAAAGCAATCCTTTGTGTGATATTTGTGCTGCTGTTTCTTATGGTGTCTCAGACAAAAGTCTTTGCGGCCTCTGATAAACTTTCACAGGGAAGCGAGGATATTGATTTCAGCCAGATTCAATCGGTAATAGATGATACCCTGTCAACAGATAATAAATTTGATTTTATGGACTATGTAAATGATTTGATAACAGGAAGAAAAACTTTTTCTATAACCGGCATCCTGGACGACCTGAAGCAAGTAGTAGCAAATGAAATAAAAAATAACATCAGTACTTTTACAGGACTTATATCCATAGCGGTGATAGCGGCTGTATTTACGAATTTCTCTTATGCGTTTCACAATGTACAGGTGGCAGATACCGGATTTTACGTAGCTTATCTTTTGTTGTTCTCCATTTTGACCGGCTCTTTTATTACTGCCTCCTCCATGGCTGCCCAGACACTTTCCTCGCTGCTTGAACTAATGAAAGCACTGGTTCCTTCTTATTTTATAGCCGTGGCTTTTTCTACCGGAGCTGGAACCTCAATGGTGTACTATCAGATAACACTATTTTTGATAACTTTTGTGGATGTTCTGCTAATTAAAATTATTATTCCTATGATTAATATTTATCTGGTAATCTCCATGGCAAATAATCTTTCAAAAGAAGACCTTCTCTCAAAGCTGACAGAACTGCTGGAAACAGTAATGAGCTGGGGACTTAAAACACTGGTAGGTGTTGTAGTGGGTTTTAATGCTGTTCAGGGGCTGATAACACCGGTATCGGACAAGATGAAGAAATCGCTGCTCTTTAAAGCGGCCGGAGCTGTGCCGGGAGTGGGGGATATATTCGGTACGGTGGCAGAAAGCGTACTGGGAGCCGGCGTACTTTTAAAAAATGCAATTGGTGTGACCGGTGTTGTGGTTATTATTATCCTGTGTGCCGTGCCGGTTATAAAACTTGCCGTTATGACCTTAATATATAAGGTCAGCAGTGCGGCTGTCCAGCCAATATCGGACAAGCGTATGCTAAAATGTATTTCTGCTTCCGCTGATGCATGCATGTTCCTCTTACAGACGGTTATAGTCGGTGCAGTTCTATTTATTATAACCATTACCATTGTAGCGGCTACTACCACATAGAAGAGATGAAACATGCGAAATATTTTCATACATAAATATGTGCCGGTACCATCAATTAGAGGTATTGGCAGTATGGAGGCTATATGCAGTATATCTATTCCTGGGTAAAGAACATTGTTATTTTTATGGTACTCATCAGTATTATAACCAACCTGATGGGTAAGAGCTCATATAAAAAGTACATCAACCTAATATCAGGAATTATCCTGGTTATCCTGGTGATATCTCCGCTGCTTAAGATATTTCAGCTAAATAATACGTTGGACTATTATTTTACAACGAATTCACTGGTGGCAGAAGCAGGAGACTCGCTTAATATGGAAGAGAAATTAAACAGTACCGGGGCCAGGCAGAAAGAAGAAATATTCTCACAGGTAAAAGAAAAAGTTGAAAATAAAGTAAAGGAGCTGTTAAAAGATGAAAATATTGAGGTGGACAGTATGGAAGTTACCTTAGTGGAAGATGAGACTGACAGTAACTATGGCGAGCTTAAGAAACTTGATATTAAGGGGGTATACAGTGCAAATAAGCAGTCTGATAAAAAAGCTGATAAAGAGGCTGTAAATATCGACAGAGTAGTAATTGACGATATTAACATAAAGAAAGATACAAAGAGTACGGAGGAGACCAGTGAGGATAAGAAATACCTGTCCCCGGTTGAAATCAATGCAAAAAAAGTTTTGTCGGACTTCTATAATCTAAAGGCAGATAATATAAATATTAGTATACAGGAGTAATCTCCCTCATACTAAGAATGTTTCATAAGATACCAGTAAATAAGCCCCCTGGTTAAGGGAGCCCACCCTATTAAATGCAGCGGAGATGATGCCCGTTAAAGCTGTATGGAAGACAAAATATGGAAAAAGAAAAAAAGAAAATTACATTAAAAGAGATAGGGCCTGCAAGACTTGTAATGTTACTGATGGCAGGAATATTTCTGGTGTTAGTATCACTTCCTACTTTAACATCTTCTGATAAGAAAACCAAAGAACCGTCTGTTAGCAGCAAAAGTTTGGTAAGTCAATCCTCTGACAGCGCTAAGGATGAAACAAAGCTTTATGTTACCGATTTGGAGGACCGCTTAAAGACCGTATTGATGAAAGTCGATGGTATCGGAGCGGTAGAGGTCATGATAACCCTTAAGGGATCCAAAGAGGAAGTAATATTAAAAGATAGACCATATACCAAAGAAAGCGTGAATGAAGTTGACGGGGAGGGCGGAAGCAGGAACAGTGACAAAACAGAACAAAGTGATACCACCATTATGGTAGAGGGAAGTGACGGAGTAAAAAAGCCCTATATCCTAAAGGAGATTGAACCGGAAGTGGAGGGTATCCTTGTGATAGCCCAGGGCGGTGACAGGGCTGTCATCCAAAGTGAAATAATTGATGCTGTACAGGTATTATTTGGCGTTCCGTCACATAAAGTTAAAGTAATGAAAATGAATTCATAAAGATTCTTCAAGGAGGTTTAGCATGAAAAACTTATTCAGGAAAAATAATATCATAATTGCGGCATTGGCAATCATGATAATCATTGCCGGGTATTTGAACTTTAGCAGCAAACATGACCCCTTACAAACCGGCGATACAAATGACGCAAATACAGAATCAACAATGGGAAACGATATATCTGACAGCGATTTCTTAGCATTGGATGATCAGGGCAATGTATTACCGGAATCCTCACTAGATTTATCCGACAGTGACACAGGTACAACAAGTGACGTAGCAGCAGATACTTCAAAGGAAGATGCCACAGCAAAAGATGATTCATCCACCGACACAAAGGATACCGCAGACAAGAACAGTACTACCGACACCGCATCAAAAGATGACGCAAATGTAGCAGCAACTGATGATGGCACAACACAGACAGCAGATAAATCAAACGATAAAGAGACCAGTACACCGGGTGAAGCTGTTTTAGTAAGTACAACTACAACCGCTGATTTCTTCGAAGCAGCTAAGTTGAACAGAGAGCAGTGGAGATCGAAATACATAGATAATTACAATGATATTATTGCCAACGAAAGCCTTTCCGAAGAGAGCAAGCAGGTTGCTGTAAACGCAATCCTTAAATTAAACAAGATTAAAGATGCAGAAAATGCAGCAGAAACCTTACTTGGAGCAAAGGGCTTTACAGATTCCCTGGTATTTATGCAGGATAAGAGAGTTGACGTAGTTGTAAATGCTGAGAAATTAACAGAACAGGATCTTGCACAGATAATGGATGTTGTAAAAGCAGAGACCGGCATGAAAGCAAGCCAGATTCATATAAATCCGACAATAGCAAATGAATAAATAATAA